>CAKRJM010000097.1 GCA_934351765.1 uncultured Lachnospiraceae bacterium
CGCTCCCATTCTCCGACGACTCCCCACTCTGCTCTCAAACAACGCCGCAAGAGCTAACCGCTCGACGCGGCGGCAGACAGCGCTGCTGGCTGGGCTGAGGCCTGACGCTCCCATTCTCCGACGACTCCCCACTCTGCTCTCAAACAACGCCGCAAGAGCTAACCGCTCGATGCGGCGGCAGACAGCGCAGCTGGCTGGGCTGAGGCCTGACGCTCCGATTCCGAGTCATTAAAACGGAGAGCAGCGCCATACACGCTGCTCCCCGCTTTTTCATTATATTCTCTTTTACATGTTCTTTCTATTTCACCAATCCGCTTTCTTTTAATAAAATCTCCAGATCGGTTCCCTTTATCTTTTTCAGTGCAATCTTTAATGCCTCTCGCTCCATCAGGGACAGGTCTGCTTCTGCCAGGGGCTTTTTGTCGATGGCGTAATAGCAGGCCCGCAGAAGCTCCCGCACATCGTACTTGCTGCCCCAGACCTCCGGCACGCCGCGGTCAACATCCAGCAGTGTATAAACTGCTTCCATACCGGTTCTCATGGAATATTCGGTGGTGAAGATGGTGTCGCGGGGCGTCTCGGCGAACTGGCCGATGAACGCAAAGTTTACAGCGCCGTCCGGTACAACATGAGGCCGGTCCTCATTCTTTCTGGGCTGGAAGAACGCGTTGATATAAGGCATGAAACAGGTGGTCGTATTGCAGGCATTTTTTGCCAGATCTGCGATCTCTGCCTCCGGAACTCCGATGTGATACAGCCACTCGCTGCAAACCTCCTCACCGGTGCAGTCCCGCATTGCCTTCTTCACATAATTGCCTTCCTTGTTGGTATTCAGGGCATAGAGCCAGATCAGCACCATGTTCTTATCCTGGGACTTGAACTGGGGCTGGCGGTTGATGGTCCAGGAAAGATACCAGTTTTCCGTGCTGTCCTTGACCGTCACAATTCCTCCGGTAGTCACCCTTCCGCTGCGGGGATCACGCTTGCAGATATCCATGATATGCTTTATGATCCGCTCATCGGAGGTTGCCACCGTTGCACTCATCCAGTTTGTCGCATCAATGTCATTGCAGAACGCCTCCGGATTTCCGAAGGATCCGTCCGATGCCTGGGCCGCAATGGCCTTCCACATATCCCAGGATTCACCGCAGCCGTTCTTTAATCCGCTGAGATCCGGTGCATGGTTCTGGTCGCCGTAGCAGGAGGAATCAGTACAGCAGCCGTTGGTGATGAACACCAGATCATTCTCCGTCAGATCAATGGTCTGCTGCGTTCCGCACTTCTCATACACGATCTGCTTTGCGGTCTTTTTGCTACCCTCAGTCTCAAAGATTACATTTTTTACATCCATGCCGTATTCAATCTGAACACCATGTGCCTCCAGATACTTTACTAACGGCAGGATCATGCTCTCATACTGGTTATATTTGGTGAACCGCAGTGCGCTGAAATCCGGAAGTCCATCGATGTGGTGCACATAACGGCACAGATACCGCTTCATCTCCAGAGCGCTGGACCAGCGCTGGAATGCAAACATAGTCTGCCAGTACAGCCAGAAATTGGTCTCCCAGAAGGAATCCGGCAGCACATCGGAGATCTTCTTATCCTCCAGCTCCTTCTCCGGAGTCATAAACAGCTTGGAGAGTGCCATGGCTGATTTCTTATCCAGGTTAAATTTCCGGTCGGTATGGGCATCCTGTCCGCGCTCCACAGTCGCGCGGCAGAGGGAATAATTGGGATCATGCTTGTTGAGCCAGTAATACTCGTCCAGCACCGAAACACCCGGTGTTTCGATGGACGGCACATCGCGGAATGTATCCCACATAACCTCAAAATGGTTGTCCATCTCGCGGCCGCCTCTCATGAAGAAGCCCTTTGTCACATCCTTGCGGCCGTCACAGCTTCCTCCTGCCAGCTCCAGCTTTTCAAGAAGATGGATCTTTTCTCCTTTCATCTGCCCGTCACGGACCAGATAAAACGCTGCAGTCAGGCCTGCAAGTCCGGTTCCAATGATATATGCTGATTTTTTATCGACATCCTTCGGTTTTTCGGGGTGTGCGAAAGCTTCATACGTTCCTGCGGAATAATACATAGCGAAAACCTCCTGTTATCTGATACTGTCGTTTCGTTTTTTGTTTATGCCCTTATTATATCCGCATTCCCGATCTTTACCACAGACAGAAAAAGCTCCGTGCCGAAAAATCGGGCACAGAGCTTTCAATGTATAATTTTTGAACATTTTTCACGAAATGCCCAAAGAACAGGTCTGAAACGGAAGCTTCTCCGTCCCTCCTGCCGGTTCATGGAACAGGGGCCTTCCTACCGGCAGCCGCAGCCGCCATCCAGGATCCGGTTTACCTCATCCAGCGCCTGCTTGATCCTCATGGCCCGCCGATTCAGCTCCCGCTTATTGTAACAGATAAAAAACAGCTTTTCCCTTAAACACCGTCGTCTGCGCTTCATGATACGCCCCCGAAGCAGCTTTCTTCTTATCTTATGCAGTCGGCTGCTTTGCGGTCAGCTTGCAGATGGGCTGGCCTTTTTCCGAAAATTTCCGCTCATACTCCGTCATAACATTTCCTGCGCAAAGCTCCGGATCATGATGAAGATCGAAGGTATGGGAGAGAAGCCGCCAGCCGCTCTCCTGCACCGATTCCAGCGAAAAATCAAACAGCGGCCGGTTGTCGGTCTTGAATTCCAGAAGCCCCTCCGGCGCCAGATAGGATCGATAACGTGCCAGAAACGCCGGTGAGGTCAGGCGGCGCTTGGCATGACGGGCCTTGGGCCAGGGATCGGAAAAGTTTAAATAGATCCGCTCCACCTCGCCCGGAGCAAAAACCTGATCCAAATATTCCGCCGGCATATTTAACAACCGCAGATTGGGAAGCGTCATCGTCTCCGCGGCAGGTCTGCATTTCTCCGCCGGATCAGTCTCTGTCCTGTCCGGTGTTTCCACCGTGTTTTCGCACTCTCCTGCCTTTTCCTCCAGTTTCTGGACGGCACGCACCAGCACGCTGGCATACATCTCAATCCCCACATAGTTGATATCCGGGTTCTGCTTCGCCAGTGTCAGAAGAAAAATCCCCTTTCCCATACCGATCTCGATCCGGATCGGATGATCGTTTCCAAATACCTTGTTCCAGCCGCCCTTATACTCCTGCGGCGTTTCTATTACATAGACGCTTTCTGCCAGTTCCTCCCTGGCTCCTTTCACGTTTCTCAGTCTCATGTGACATTTTCCTCGCATTTTCCCGTTTTCAGGCCTCCAAACTCCCACCGGATCCCCCGTTTGACTTGCCAGAAGCCCGTTTTTCCATTATAATCTATTTCAAAAGCGGGGGCAACTCCCACCTGACACTTTCCCGGCTAACCGGACATTTTTTCTCCGAACCCGGTCCTGTGCCGCCCATGTCTCCGCGCCAAATCATAAAGGAGTCTATCAGCATGAAATCAATCCGAAAACTCTTCTGCCTGCTGCTCGCGGCAGTTTCTGTTTTTACTGCGGTTCCGGTTCTGGCATCGCAGGATTCCGGGGAGGAAGCATCACCCTCGACGCTTTCCCAGTGGCCGGAGGGGCCTGCGCTCCAGGCGGAAGCAGGACTTCTCATGGACGCCCGCACCGGAACCGTTCTGTTCAGCAAACACGGAGAACAGCGTATGTATCCTGCCAGCATCACCAAGCTTATGACCGCTCTGCTGGTCCTGGAAAACTGTTCCCTTGATGAAACCGTTACCTTTTCCCATGCAGCGGTCTACAGTATCGAAGCAGATTCCAGCCATATCGGTGTCCAGGAGGGAGAAGAGCTGACCGTGGAGCAATGTCTCTATGCCCTTCTGTTAAAATCCGCCAACGAGGTCGCCAACGGGCTGGCGGAGCATGTGGCCGGAAGCATGAGTGCCTTTGCCGAAATGATGAATAACCGCGCAGCTCAGCTTGGCTGCACCGACACCCATTTCGTCAACGCCAACGGGCTTCATGATGAGAACCATTACACTACTGCCCACGACATGGCCAGGATCATGCAGGCACTGGTGGACAACGAAACCTTTACCGCCATCTCCTCCGCAGACAAATATCAGATCCCGCCTACCAACAAAACAGCAGAAACCCGGTATCTGAAGCAGACTCACAAGATGATGTGCGAATCAGATTACACCTATGAAGGCACCGTTTCCGGGAAAACCGGCTTCACTCCGGAGGCCGGAAACACCCTCGTCACCTATGCAAAGCGCGGTGATCTGGAGCTGATCGCCGTTTCCTTAAAATCCAACTGGAAGCATTATGATGATACCATCGCCATGTTCAACTACGGTTTTGAGCAATTCTCGGCCAGTGACATGAGCGGAAGCGCTGCTGCCCTGGAGGCCGTAAGGGAAGCGGTTCTGGCTCAGGCCGCACTGGACCCGGAGACCGGAACCCTTTCTCTTAACAGCGATAACTGGGCAATTCTTCCGGACGGGATCACCGCAGACAGTCTCAATGCTGCCGTGACGCTGTTTCCCGCCAGCCAGCAGGCTTCCATGGATTCCACGACCATCGGAACCGTAACCTACCTCTATAACGATGTCCGTCTGGGCACCGGAACCGTAAGCTTTTCACCGGTTGCGAACTCGGGTTCCCAGACCCATGAAACCACACCGGAAACGCTCTCCGGCCCGGATACTCCTACTGTAAAAAGGAGCCGTTCCGGCTTTCCCGTCTGGCTCCTGGTCATTCTGATTCTGTTGGTTCTGATCCTGCTTGTTCTTCTGATTCTGTATCTGCGTAACCGCAGCAACCGCAGCTCCCGAAACCACCGGGCAAACCGGATCTCACAGACAAAGCAGGCCTATAAAAAGCGCCGTCGGGGAACCCGGCACTATCTCAGCAAAAAGGACAGCTATATTGACCGGAAATAACTGGCTGATCCCGGCTCTTATTTCATAACAGCATGAAACAAACCACAGAATCTCTCCCGCCCTGCGGCGTTCCCGGAAAGATCCTGTGGTTTTATTTCTGTCTCTTTTTCTTTTCGATCTCTTTCTTCCTCAGGCGTATCAGCTCGGCCTGCTCTTCATTGATCAGCTTCAGCGTCTTTACCACAAAGACTCCGCCGTGCTCCGCCTTTTTAATCCGAAGCTTTCCCTTCATGTAGCCATGCTCCGGGCAATATGCCAGGCACAGATAATTCTTTCCGCCGATCATGAACCATCGGATCTTTTTCCGCAGTCTTCTTCCGCAGCAGTAGCACTGCGTTGAAGTGATCTCCCGGTCAGCCATGGCCTCCTCCCTGGTGGAAAACACACGGGACACGCTCTTGGCATATCGGTCAAACACCAGCGAAAGCTCCTCTTCTTTTTTATCCGGCAGAAGGAAATAGTCCACGGAAATATACTGCTTTACCGCCTCCAGATCCATCTTCTGCATAACACGGACCGTATAGATCGTATCATCGATGGCCCGATGAAACGGAATGTCCTCCGGGATTCCAAGCTGTTCCACTGCTGTTTTCAGAGAACAGCGGTCTTTCCCATCGCTGTAAAGAAGGCTGTAAAGCTTCTGGATATCATAATAAAATGCCAGCTTTGGAAATGGATTTTTCTGATGAAAATGTGAAAGATTGCGCTGAAGCTCCGTCAGATCCATGGAACCCCAGGTACAGATCAGATAATCGTCGCCGCACCAGTCCAGGAAATCCCGGATCACCGGCTTAAACCCACGGCACTGCTCCAGCTCCTTCACATCCAGATTCAGGATCTCCTTTGTCTTATAATGAAGCTGACGGTAGACCGCCGGTTTGATAAACTCATGAAACTGTCCGACCTCCTGAAGCTGCTCATCCAGCTTCACCGCGCCGATCTCTATGATCTCAAAGGGCATATCTCCGCATTTTCCGGCTCTTCCTCTCGGGCTCTGGTTCCACTCCAGATCCATCACAATATAATGCAAACAATTCACCGCCCAGTCTATTTAATAAATCGATCGATGGCCTTTTCCAGCTCGATCAGGACCTCCCGGTCACCCGATTCCACCGCATCAACAATACAGTGCTCAATGTGATCCTGAAGGATCACCTTTCCGGTGTTGTTAATGGCAGATTTCACCGCCGAAAGCTGGATCAGGACCTCGCTGCAGTCCCTGCCCTCCTCCACCATGCGCTTGATGGATTCCAGATGCCCGATGGCCCTGCTGATCCGGTTCAGCACTGCCTTGGTATTCGTGTGGACATGGGGATGGCCGCCGTGCGTATGGATATGGGTATGCTCTGCTTCCTCCTCCTGCTCATGGCTGTGCCCCGTCATCCGCAGAGTCTCCTCCGCATGCACATGTCCGCCGTCTTCATGAAAATGCACACTGCTGACCCTGGGTGCCGCCTCATCGGAGGCCATGATCTGGCCGTGTGCCGTCGGCTCACCATTCCCGCCGGGTCCGTGACTGTGGCGGATCACCGTTCCGTCTTCCCTGATATGAATATGTGTATTCTGTTCTCCCACCACTCGTTCTCCCGTCTTTTCCTGGTTTTCTGTCCGGTGCCTTCACGGCGCTCCTTCTGTCCGGCCCCCTTACCGAAGCCGCAATACGGTCATTTTATCATACTTTATCAGTCCGTACAAGCCCCAGCCCCGCTTCCTGCTGTTTCTGTGAACCCAGCCCAGTTCCTGCTGTTTCCTGACTTTTTCTGTTTTTACAGGATTTTCTATTTTCCTTTCTCTGTTCTTCTATTATAATGAATCTATACGGCGCTTTACCTGGCTTTGGTCATTTCAGTTAAGGCTGCTGTCGGACTCACATACCCGCCAACTATGATAGGAGGATTTTGACATGAACAAGAAAAAACTCGGATTCGGCCTTATGCGGCTCCCTTCTCTCGATCCTAACGACCGTGGCGCCATTGATATTCCCCAGGTCTGTCAGATGGTGGATCTCTTCCTGGAACGCGGCTTTACTTATTTTGATACTGCCTGGATGTACTGCGCATTCAAGAGTGAAAACGCTGCCAAGGCTGCCTTAGTAGATCGTCATCCCCGCGACAGCTTTACCCTGGCAGATAAGCTTCATGCCGGTTTCATTAAAACAAAAGAAGACCGGGATGCGGTCTTCAACGAACAGCGCCGCAAGACAGGCGTGGAGTATTTCGATTATTACCTGCTCCATGACTGCGGTTCTGATTTCTATAAAGTCTACAACGAACTGGACTGCTTTACCTGGTTAAAGGAAAAGAAGGAGCAGGGCCTTGTGAAGAAAATGGGCTTCTCCTTCCATGATACCCCGGAGCTTTTAGACGAGATCCTGACGCTTCATCCGGAAATGGAATTTGTTCAGCTCCAGTTAAACTATCTTGACTGGGACAGCGCCGGTGTCCAGTCCCATAAATGCTACGATGTGGCAAAGAAACACGGAAAGCCTGTCTTTGTCATGGAACCCGTCAAAGGCGGCACGCTTGCTCAGGTTCCCGATACGGTGGAGGATCTGTTCCGGGCGTATGATCCCGATGCCTCCATTCCTTCCTGGGCGATCCGTTTTGCCGCCAGCCTGGATAATGTGGAGATCGTTTTAAGCGGCATGAGCAACGTTGCACAGGTAGACGACAACACCTCCTACATGATGGATATGAAGCCCTTAAATGAGGAAGAATACAGACTCATCGACAAGGCAGTAGCAGCCCTCAACGCAAACATCGCGATTCCCTGCACCGGCTGCTCCTACTGTACCGACGGCTGCCCCATGAACATCCCGATTCCCAAGTATTTCTCTCTTTACAACGCCGACAAGCAGGAAATCAAGAGCAAAGGATGGACCCCTCAGGGCTCCTACTACAACCGCCTGACCACCATCTTCGGCAAAGCAAGCGACTGCGTTGCCTGCGGTCAGTGCGAAAGCATCTGCCCTCAGCACCTGCCCATCATCGAAGATATGGAAAAAGTCGCGGCATACTTTGAAAAATAAGTTAAGCACGCAGAAAAAGGTAGAAACAGCCATCGGCAAATGCATTTGCCAGTGGCTGTTTCTGACTTTTTGTATGGGCGGAACGCCCATACAGCCTCAGACAAAGGATCGCGCGCCTCTGCGCGCGAGACGACAT
>CAKRJM010000098.1 GCA_934351765.1 uncultured Lachnospiraceae bacterium
ACCTTTGTCTTATTGGGAACGCCGGAACCGGACTTGATGTTGCATGCTTTCTTTAACAGAACAGCTGCCGGCGGAGTCTTTGTAATGAAGCTGAAGCTTCTGTCCGCATAAACGGTGATGACAACGGGGATAACCAGATCTCCCTTGTCAGCGGTTCTTGCGTTGAATTCCTTTGTAAACTGAACAATGTTCACACCATGCTGACCCAGTGCAGGACCAACCGGCGGAGCGGGTGTTGCCTTACCAGCAGGAATCTGTAATTTAATAAAACCAACTACTTTTTTTGCCATTTTAGGCACCTCCTAAATCATGTGGTATTGGACAGACACGCTGTCCCGATTAACGGCTTTACGCCTCCCACGCGCTGCCCGGATAAAACCGGCAGACGTTTAGCTACATCTTTTTCACTTCTGTGAAACTCAGTTCAACCGGTGTTTCCCGGCCAAACATGTCGACATTGATGGTAACAGACTGTTTGCTCTCGTTGATCTCGCGGATATTTCCAACGGTACCCTCCCAGGCGCCGGCAGTTACAACCACGGCATCTCCAAGCTCCAGATCCAGGGTAAGCTCGCCCTTCTGGATTCCCAGCGGCAGCATCTCTGCATCGGATAAGGGAACCGGTTTGGATCCCGGTCCAACAAAACCAGTCACACCTCTGGTGTTTCTTACGACATACCAGGTTTCGTCATTCATAACCATGTTGATCAGGACATAACCGGGAAACAGTTTCTTCTGAACCTGTTTCTTTACTCCGTTTTTGACCTCCACAACATCTTCCATAGGAACGGTCACTTCCAGGATCTGGTCATGCAGGTTGCGGTTTTCAATTGTTTTTTCAATATCAACTTTTACCTTGTTTTCATATCCGGAATAAGTATGCACTACATACCAATTCGACTCTGCCATATCCCTCACCTATCCTTATATTACGAAATTGATGCCGAACTTGATCACCAGATCCAGCAATGCAATCACTGCACCCAGGAACACAGATGTGAGCACGACCGCAACGGTCTCTCTTGTGAAAGACTTCTTGTCGGGCCAGATAATCTTCTTGAACTCTGCTTTCAGGTTCTTGAACACACTTTTTTTCTTCTTTGCGCTTTCTTCCATGTTCGATCTCACTTTCCTGCCGCAGCCACCAATTACTTGGTCTCCTTATGCAGCGTGTGTGTCTTGCAGAACTTGCAATACTTCTTGGTTTCCATTCTCTCAGGATGTGTCTTCTTATCCTTTGTCATGTTGTAATTCCGCTGCTTGCATTCCGTACATGCCAATGTTACTCTTACACGCACAACTTCCACCTCCGTTATCGTTTTTTTGTAATTCGGGCCAAAAAAAAAGAGCCCTTTGCTTCCATACGCTCCCCCATCTTACCACAAATTCATCGGATAGTCAATACTTTTGCACAGCTTCGCAGCGGCCTAAAATTTGCCTTCCGCGGATCGGGTCGTCTAAACAAATCCCGACATTTCAGACGGGAGTCGCGTTGCGTTTCCTGTGAATCTCCATGCGCCGATTCGCCGCCATTCGCGCGGAAACTCGCCCTGCGGGCTCAGACAAAGGCGCTCGGTGGCGGCTGCTAGCATGGAGATTCCCGACGGAAGCCTCACATACTCCCGCTTGAAATTGCCGGGATCTGTACAGAACACCGTTTGCGGCTCCACCCTGTCCAGCCAGCCGGCACAATCTTAAGTTGCTCTGTTTGGTCAGGGCAGTGGACCCGCGAAGAAATAACTACGAAACAGAGTCACCTCTTTCCGCCGCTACGCTGGTCGTAATTCCTTTTCCTGTGTTGGGATTAAACTTGGAGTATACCTGATCGGTGACGAAGATTCCTGCCAGTACCACACAGAGCAGGATCACGGCTTTTTTCGGAATCTGCCGGAACAGATTGTCCAGCATGGGCGCAGCCACATAGACGATGGCGATTCCGCCGAGTCCGAACACCAGAAGCCCCTCGGCGCAGATCCGGCCATGAAGATTCAGGAAATAACCGCTGTAATCCCACCATTTCATGCCATTATGGGTCAGCTCCAGTGCCCAGGCCGTGAAATATTCCACAATGCCGCAGAGTACGACAGCACCAAAGAACTCAGCCACCGGCTTTTTCCGCAGACGATTTAAGAGTAAAAGGATCAGAACACCGCCGGTTCCGTAGATGGGAAGCCAGGGACCATGGAGCACGCCACGGTTCACAAACTCGCCGTCGCTGATGAGATGGAGGCTTACCTCCCACAGCCAGCCGATAAAGGAAAAGGTAAAGAACAAAAGGATCACCGACCACACAGAATAAAATCTGGTATACAGGATCGTCTCGGCCTTTCTCCGCTTTTCCCTCTCCGGGATCGGATGGAGACGGCCGGGATAGGAAAGTCCCTCTGCCGCACTTTTGTAGACCGTATACTGAAGCTTTTTTGCCTCCTGCTTTTCACAGGCACGTTCTTCCCCCGATTCTGTAAGGACAACACCGAACCATCTGGCCAGAAAGCCCCTGAAGCCGTGAAGATGAAGCTCCGGTATTTTTTCCCGGTTTACTTCATAGACATCGGCATAGGCTTTCCGAAGCACCCGTTCCGGCGCAGGCTCAAACAGATAGGTATCGTTGAGCTTTTCAAAGCCTTCGATCCGGTTTTTCCGCGCCTCGTGGCGCAGTACCGCATAGTATTCGCTGTAAAAAGCACTTTCATACAGGTTTGTGAAGAATAACGGAAGCAGACCGAAGGTCACGATTCCCAGCAGGTTCCATCCAAGGAAGGACAGGCCGTTTACAAAGCACTCCCACTTGTGCCCCTTCATCATCTGCCGGGAGAGGGTGACGGCTTCTCTTGCGGAAAGTGTCGGATTCTCCGCGATAATATAAGGCACCATATAGTAGGAATAATGCTTGATGACGCCGCCGGCAATGGTGAGCCACCAGAGCATTTCCCAGATCACACACACAAACATGACCCAGGAGACATGGATCCATTTCTTGACCCGGTAAAAATACAGAAACCGCTGGATCGATACCTTTTCATAGGTCCGTCCTTCCAGAAAGATCCTCCTGGATACCGCACGGTACATATTCGTCAAAAGAAACCACAGGGAAAAGCTGAGCAGCATGCTCCCAAGCAGGAACACAGCCGTTACAAAATTTTCCGAGCCGGTAATATTAAAGATCGCACTTGCCAGAGTCACCAGAAAGGTTCCGCTGGTGATGTTGTTAACGATCTGTGCGAAAACGCCGCGTGTCCGCCCCAGAGCCGGATTTCCGTTCTCCACTTTCTGAACAGCAGCTTCTTTTATGGCCTCGGAGCGTGTTTTTCCCGCCTCCGTATCGCCCGTCACAATATCGGTATAGACATCGTAAATTCCCTTTTTGATACCGGCTCCGGAGGCTGCCACACCGGAAACACTCTCTGTTCCCGGACGGATCGACCGGACAGACCGCAGAGTGCCGGTAAACTCGGCCCCCAGAAATGCGGCAATGAGACAGGCCGCCAGATAAATGAAATAATGACGTTTCAGAGCATGCTTACTCCGTTTTTTCATTTCTTTTCTTGTTGGCATCTCGTTCTCCTGTTTCTTCCTTCTATGCTATGTCTGGAACATTTGTCTGCATTCTTCCCGCTTTCATCGTTTCCGTCTTACAGCTTACAGCTTAAACAGGCTGGTCGCAATGGAAAAATAGATCGTGATGGCCGCCGCATCCACGCAGGTTGTGATCAGAGGAGCCGCCACCAGCGCCGGATCCAGCCTCAGGCGTTTTGCCAGCATGGGAAGACTGCTGCCGATGAGCTCCGCCAGGCTGACCGTACATATCAGAGTCATACCGATCAGAACGGCAAGCTTCATATTCTGGCCGTACATGATATAGATCCGGATCCCATTGACGATAGCCAGAGTCGTACTGACCATAAGCGCCACACGGATCTCTTTCCAGACGACCTTAAAGAAGTCACCAAGACCGATCTCGTCAATAGCCATACCTCGAATGATCAGCGCCGCACTCTGGGAGCCGCCGTTTCCGCTGGTATCCATCAGCATCGGAATAAAACCGACCAGTGCCGGGATTGCCGCAAAGGCTTCTTCATATTTATTGATGATCATTCCCGTAAAGGTTGCGGAAAGCATCAGCAGAAGCAGCCAGGGAAGCCGGTTTCTTGCATGCTTCCAGACCGGTGTGGAAAAATAGGAATCCTCACTGGGTGCCACAGCTGCCATAAGGGCAATATCCTCCGTTGCCTCATCCTGTAACACCTCCATAGCATCATCCACAGTCACGATCCCGACCATGCAGCCTTCCCGGTCCACAACCGGAAGTGCAATAAGGCCGTACTTGCGGATCAGCTTCGCGGCCTCCTCCTGGTCATCATGGGTATTCACAGAAATAATATTCGTCTCCATGATGTCCTCAATGACCCGGTCCTCATTCCCGATCAGTAAATCCTTGGCCGTAACGATCCCCAGAAGTTTTTTATTCCGGATCACATAACAGGTATAGATCGTCTCGCTGTCGATCCCGACCCGGCGGATCTTGGTGATCGCCTCCTTCACCGTCATCTGCGGCTTCAGATCCACATATTCTACCGTCATGACACTGCCTACACTGTCATCCGGGTAGCTCAGAAGCTGATTCAGCTGCCTTCTGGTCTGCAGATCTGTATTGGACAAAATACGCTCTACCACATTAGCCGGCATTTCCTCCAGAAGATCTGCCGTATCATCCAGAAACATATCGTCAAGGATCTCTTTCAGCTCCCGGTCGGTAAAGGCTTCTACCAGGATCTGCTGCTGCTCCGCTTCCATGTTGCTGAAGGTCTCTGCGCCTTTTTCTTTTCCGACAAGCCGAAATGCCATGACCATCTGTTTCTCCGGAAGTTCTTCCAGAAGCTCCGCCAGATCGACCTCGTTCATCTCCGCAAACGCTTCCTTAACCGTTTTATACTGCTTCTTCTCCAGAAGCTCACAGATCTCTTTTTCTGTCACTGTCCTCCCCCTTTCCTGCTGTTCTGCTTTTATAGACTGATAAATTCCGGGAAATTTCCTGTTTTACAAAAGAAAGGTACAACCGTAAGAAACGGCGTACCTTTTCTACTGATATAGTTATACTATAAAACTATTTTTTCTGTCAACCTCTCCCAGTGTCCAAACCGGTAGTACAGCACCATCACCGTTGAGGTCAGTACCCAGGTAATGGGGTACACAATGGCCACCCCACGGATGTCATGGAAGAAGGACATGATCCAGAACAGCAGAATACTTCGAATCACACAGAGATTCATTAAGATGATGAGCATGGGCGGCAGTGATTTTCCTGTCCCGCGGATGGTACAGGCCAGAACCTCATGAATCACATAGATCCAGTAAAAGGGAAAGGAATAACGGGCCGCCTGGATGCCGTAAGCGATCACTGCCTCTTCTTTGTTGAAGAGGCCGAAGATCGGACGGGCAAAGACGGTCATCAGCCCACAGGTAATAACGGTGACTCCGATTCCCATGGCAATACAGACCAATGCCCCCTGCTTTACCCGTTTCATGTTTCCTGCGCCGGTATTCTGACCGGAAAACGTTGTGGCTGCCTGTCCGAATGCCGCAATGGGATAGTAGATGGGAAGCTCCGCCTGAAAATAAACAGCGAATGCCGCAATGGCATCCACATCAAATCCATTGATCTGGTACTGGATCAGCACATTGGAAAACTCGATGACCAGACTCTGGAGCCCGGCCGGTATGCCGATGGCAAGGATCCGTTTTGCACTGTCCCGGTCCGGCCTGATGCATCTGATATGCAGGCGATACGGTTCTTCCTCCCGAAGCAGAAAAGCAAAGGCCAGAAGTGCTGCCGCCGTCTGGGACAGGAGTGTGGCCATGGCCGCTCCAAGGACTCCCCAGCGCAGCCCTGCCACAAACACGGCATCCACAGCCACATTGATGATTCCGCCGATCAGCTGGATCACCATAGGCACTCTGGAATTCCCCGTGGCACGGATGATCCCGGCACACATGTTAAAGGTCACAATGGAAAACAGTCCGCCAAAATAGAGCCGCAGATAGGCCGATGCGTCCGAAAAGATCTCCTCCGGAACATGAAGCCAGGTAAGCAGCACCGGAGCCAGAAGGACTCCAAACACCGACAGAACCGCTCCGCCGAAAAGTCCCAGAAAAACAGCCGTATGAATTGCCTTTTTTGTCCCGGCCACATCCTCTGCGCCGATCCGCTGTGCCGTCACCACCCCGGCTCCCACACTGACACCGGTAAAGAATCCCACCACGCAGGCCACCAGAATCCCGCTGGAGCCGACGGCCGCCGAAGCATTCTTTCCAACCAGATTCCCCACAAACAAAAGATCCACCGTGTTGTAAAGCTGCTGGATCAGGCTGGAGCCAAGAAGCGGCAGGGCAAAAAACAACAGCTGCTTCCAGATCACCCCCTCTGTCAGATCCACTGTTTTTCTGGATGTTTGTTTCATACTCCCCCTCCCGCTGTGCTGTATCATTCCTCCTCCGGGCAAAAAGCGTCCCGGAGCATTTTTCTTCAGATACCACAGCCCGCAGGGATTCATTCACCTGCGGGCCGGTTACTTGCTTTTTCCTTTATTTTCTGTTTTTACTCCATGGTCACTGTCACAGGATCCAGATGCCAGATCTCATCCACATACTGCTGGATGGTCCGGTCAGAGCTGAACTTTCCGGAGCAGGCTACATTGAGGATCGCAGCCTTTGTCCACCAGGTCCTGTCACGGTAAGCGGTGTCCACACGCTTCTGGGCATCTGCATAGGAACGGAAATCCTTTAAGATAAAGTACGTATCCGCCTTGCTGGTGCTCATGGTATTCAGCAGAGAATTGTACAGGTCACGGAACAGCTCGGGATCCTTCGGTGAATAAAAGCCGTTGATGAGCTGCATCAGTACCTGGCGGATCTCCGCGTCACTGTTGAAGATATCCATGGGATTGTAGCCGCCGTTGTTCTCCAGGTCAATGACCTCCTTGGCGCTCATGCCAAAGATAAATGCATTGTCCTTTCCGACTTCCTCCACGATCTCCACATTGGCGCCGTCCATGGTTCCCAGAGTCAGTGCACCGTTTAACATGAACTTCATGTTGCCGGTGCCGGAAGCCTCCTTGCTGGCTGTGGAAATCTGCTCGCTGACATCAGCTGCCGCAAAAATGATCTCCGCATTGGAAACCCGGTAGTCCTCAATGAATACGACCTTGATCTTGCCGCCAATGGACTTGTCGTTGTTGATCACATCTGCCACTGAATTGATCAGCTTGATCGTAAGCTTTGCGATCTTATAACCGGCAGCAGCCTTGGCGCCGAAGATAAAGGTTCTGGGCACCATATCCATGTCCGGATTGTCCTTTAACTGGTTATAGAGATACATTACATGAAGGATGTTCATGAGCTGTCTCTTGTACTCATGGAGACGCTTTACCTGAACATCGAAGATGGAATTGGGATCCACATCGATGCCGTTGTGCTCCTTGATATACCGGGCCAGACGTACCTTGTTCTTGTACTTGATCTCCTGGAATTCCTTCTGGGACTTCTTATCGTCCGCATACCCGGCCAGCGCCTTGATCTTGGACAGGTCGGTTACCCACTCGTCCGTTCCGATCTTCTTCGTCACCCAGTCTGCGAGAAGCTCATCTCCGTGAAGGAGGAACCGTCTCTGGGTAATACCGTTTGTCTTATTATTGAACTTCCAGGGTGTCATCTCATAGAAGTCTTTCAGAACCTCTTTCTTCAGGATCTCGGTATGAAGCTCTGCCACACCGTTGACGGAAAAGCTTCCGACAATGGCAAGATGAGCCATTTTTACCTGTCCATCGCGGAGGATCGCCATTTTCTGAACCTTCTCTTCATTTCCGGGATACTGCTCCTGGATCTGAAGAACGAAGCGGCGGTCGATCTCCTGAACGATCTGATAGATTCTGGGCAGCAGTCTGGAGAACAGGTCGATGGGCCATTTTTCCAGTGCCTCTGCCATGATGGTATGGTTGGTGTACGCACAGGTTCTCGTTGTGATATCCCATGCTTCATCCCAGCCCAGACCCTCTT
>CAKRJM010000099.1 GCA_934351765.1 uncultured Lachnospiraceae bacterium
TCGTATGACAAGGTTCTATACGGCTTATATGACGGGACAGGGACGGAGCCTCCACACTTTGTTTTATCCCTGTACTCCTCGCGGATTCACTGCCCAGGCCAAACTGTGCCGTCCTTAAAGGCAATCTTGACAGTCACTCTGAGATATTGTAAGATACTCCTTAATATAATCTTTTAAAGGAGTGTGATTTTTTTTGGACCCAAGTGACGTCATACAGTTGCTTTCTCTGATCCTGCTTTTATGCCTTTCCGCGTTCTTTTCGTCGTCGGAAACAGCCCTGCTTTCCATCTCCCAGATGCGGATCCGTACCCTGGTGGACGAAGGAAATAAACGGGCGATGACTCTGGAACAGGTCGTTTCCAACAAGAGCAAAATGCTCAGCGCGATCCTGATCGGCAATAACGTGGTGAATCTGAGTGCTTCCTCCCTGATTACTTCCCTGGTAATCAACCATTTCGGAAATGCTTATGTCGGGATTGCCACCGGAATCATTACCCTGCTGATCCTGATCTTCGGGGAGATCTCGCCAAAGACCATGGCAACACTCCAGGCCGAAAAGGTAGCGTTAAAGGTAGCCGGGATCATTTCTGTATTGATGAAAATACTGACTCCTGTGATCTTCATTATTAACCTGCTGGCCGGCGGTGTGCTCCGACTGATGGGGGTAGATCCAAACGCCAAGACCGATACGATTACCGAAAGTGAGCTGCGTACCATCGTAGATGTGAGCCATGAGGAGGGTGTTATCGAAAGCGAGGAACGCCGCATGATCAACAATGTGGTGGATTTCGGCGACACCCAGGCCAAGGATGTCATGGTGCCGCGGATCGACATGGTCTTTGTGGAGGAGAATGCCACCTACGATGAACTTATGGAAGTTTACCGGGAGAATATGTTTACCCGGATTCCTGTCTATCGCGATACCACCGACAATGTGATCGGCATTATCAATATGAAGGATCTGCTTTTTTATGAAAAGAGCACTGACTTCCGGCTGAAGAATTATCTGCGGGAAGCCTACTTCACCTATGAGTTCAAAAAAACCTCCGAGCTGTTCATGGAAATGCGTCAGAATTCGGTGAGTCTCGCCATCGTGCTGGACGAATACGGCGCAACAGCCGGACTCATCACGCTGGAGGATCTTCTGGAGGAGCTGGTCGGCGAAATCCGTGACGAGTACGATGCCGACGAGTTAAAGAGCTTCCAGAAGCTTTCCGACCGGGAATACCGGGTAGAGGGTTCCATGAAGCTGGATGACATCAACGATGCCCTGGAGCTTTCCCTCTCCTCTGAGGATTATGATTCCGTGGGCGGCCTGATCATCGGCGCACTGGATCATGTTCCCGTTGCCGGAGAAGGCGTTACGGTGGACAACATCCGTTTCGTTGTGGAAAAAATGGACAAAAACCGGATCGAGTGGGTACGGATGACCTTGCCCGCGCCGGATAAAACAGAAGCAGAATAAACATCAGTCACTTTGTCTGACAACATAGCAACGCGTTTTTTGTTTCACTGGACGCACTTGCCTGTGAAATAAACGAACAGACCATTCAAAGGCAGCTCTCGATCAGAGCCGGATGAATGGTCTGTTTTTGTTTTATATCATTGTTTCTTCTTATGTCACTGTTTTTTCAGAACCGACCGGGCCGATCCTTCTTTGCTTCGTCTTACTTCACCGACAAGATCCCGTCTTTATCCAGTCCCTCGTTATTCTTCGCCTTTGCCACACAGTATGCAAAGTCTGCAATATAGTACACAGCAGCGGCGATAACCAGGATCTTTCCGAATGTTATGCTGTAGCTGTCGGCCAGCGCAGAAATCCACTTATGAACGAACAGGAACAGGCAGACCGCATAAAGTCCCCAGGCAAGGGTGCTTTCCAGACAAAGGATCCCCTTGTAGTTAAAGGGTTTGTCCTTGTAATCCCACCAGACAGCACCCAGAGTCCGGATCATGACCTTCGCCACCAGAAATTCCAGGAGCGTTGCGGAAACACAGCCCGCCACATACAATAAAATCTTATTATGGGCGATAGGACTGAACAGAAAATATGCCCCTAAAAACCCCACACCGTAAATCGGGCAGATCGGGCCGCGGACAAAACCGCGGTTGGTCAGCCGCTTATTGCAAAACGACATGTAGGCCGATTCCAGAAACCAGCCCAGGATGCTGTACAGCAGAAACCAGTTGACGGCATGGTACAGATCCGTTGAAAATACTCGCAGATTCCACATCACGTTTCCCCCGTTTTTAATTCAGAAGCTCACCGAGGATCTGGTTGATCATAGCCGGATCTGCCTTGCCTTTCATGGCTTTCATCGTCTGACCTACCAGGAATCCGATGGCTTTCTTCTTTCCGTTTTTATAGTCCTCCACCGACTGGGGATTGTTCTTCACGATCTCCTCGATGGTTGTCCGCAGTGCGTCCTCATCCTGTACCATGCAAAGGCCCTTCTCCTCCACATAAACAGCCGGATCCATATCCTCATCAAACATGATCTCGAAGACCTCTTTTGCTACGGTACGGTTGATCTTTCCCTGATCCACCAGGCCGATCAGCGCTGCCAGGTGCTCCGGGCTGAAGGAAATGTCAGAAGCATCCATTTCTTTCTCTTTTAAGAGGCGCATGGTCTCCACCATAAGCCAGTTGGAAACCTCCTTGGGCCTGCAGCCGAGAGCAATGGTCTCTTCGAACAGATCTGCCATTCTCTTTTCGGAGGTAATGATATTGATATCATAGTCGGGAATTCCGAACTCTTCCTTATAGCGCACCCGCTTCTCATCACAGAACTCCGGCTGCTTCGCGCGGATCTCATCCAGCCACTCATCGCTGATCACCACAGGAACAAGATCCGGCTCAGGGAAATAACGGTAATCCTGCGCATCTTCCTTGGAACGCATCGCGTAGGAGCATTCCTTGTTGTCGTCCCACCGTCTTGTCTCCTGAACCACCTTGCCGCCGTCCTCGATGATATCGATCTGGCGGTTCTTCTCGCCCTCAATGGCCCTTGCAATGGCACGGAAGGAGTTCAGATTCTTCATTTCGGTTCTTGTTCCGAACTGCTCTGCTCCCACCTCACGGACAGACAGGTTCACATCGGCACGCATGGAGCCCTCCTGGAGCTTGCAGTCCGATGCGCCCAGGTACTGAATGATCAGACGCAGCTTTTCCAGATAAGCGATAACCTCCTCGGCACTTCTCATATCCGGCTCGGAAACGATCTCGATCAGCGGCACGCCGCTTCGGTTAAAGTCCACCAGCGTACACTCTTCCCACTCGTCATGGATCAGCTTTCCGGCGTCCTCCTCCATATGGATCTCATGGATTCCGATGGTCTTTTTCCCGTTCTCTGTCTCGATCTCGATCCCGCCGTTTCGGCAGATCGGCAGATACAGCTGGGAGATCTGGTAGTTCTGAGGGTTATCGGGATAAAAATAATTCTTCCGGTCGAACTTGCAGTACTGCGTGATCGTACAGTTGGTCGCCAGGCCCACCGCCGCCGCATATTCTACAACCTGCTTGTTGAGCACCGGCAGAGAACCGGGCATTCCGGTGCAGACCGGACAGGTATGGGTATTGGGCTCGCCCCCGAACTGGGTGCTGCAACCGCAGAAAATCTTTGTCTTTGTCGCCAGCTCCACATGAACTTCCAGGCCGATGACGGTTTCATACTGTTTACTCATTCTCGGAAGCTCCTTTCTTTGCCATGGGGCAGTGCTCATAGCTTCTTGTCTGTTCATATGCATAAGCCGCACGGATCAGCTTCTTTTCCTGGAAGCAGTCCCCGATCAGCTGCATACCGATCGGAAGTCCCCTGCTGTCGGTTCCACAGGGAATGCTGAGTCCGGGCAGACCCGCCAGGTTCACAGAAATCGTATAAATATCTCCCAGATACATCTTAATAGGATCGCTCAGGCTCTCTCCCAGCTTCGGAGCCGTTGTGGGAGCCGCAGGAGCCAGGATCAGATCATAGTTTGCAAACGCCTTGTCGAACGCCTGCTTGATCAGTGCCTTTGTCCGCAGTGCTTTTAAATAGTAGGCATCATAATATCCGCTGCTGAGTACAAAGGAGCCCAGCATGATCCGCCGCTTTACCTCTGCGCCGAAGCCCTCGGATCTTGTATTTTTATACATTTTATGAAGGCCCTCGCCATCCTCGGTGCGGTAGCCGTACTTCACACCGTCAAACCGCGCCAGATTGGAGCTTGCCTCCGCCGAAGCGATGACATAATACGCAGGAATTGCATACTGAACCAGGCTCAGGTCAAACTCCTCCAAAATCGCGCCCTTCTTTTCCAGCTCCTTCGCAGCATTCAGAATCGCTTCTTTTACCTCAGGGTCCAGTCCCTCTCCAAAATAGTCTCTCGGAATACCGATCTTCATGCCCTTGACGTCGTCCACCAGCGCCTCGGTAAAATCACAATCCGCTCTTGCCACGCTGGTGCTGTCCTTGTGATCATAGGACGCAATCGCCTCCAGGATCGTCGCACAGTCAGTCACATCCTTTGCCACCGGTCCGATCTGATCCAGGGAAGAACCGTATGCGATCAGTCCGTAACGGGAAACCGTTCCGTAGGTGGGCTTGATTCCGACCACGCCGCAGAAAGAACTGGGCTGGCGGATAGAGCCGCCGGTGTCGGATCCCAGTGCATAAGAGCATTCCTCCGCAGCCACAGCTGAACAGGAGCCGCCGGAGGAGCCGCCGGGTACATGCTCCGGATTCCAGGGATTCTTTGTCACTCCATAATAGGAGGTTTCTGTAGTACTTCCCATGGCAAACTCATCCATGTTTGTCTTTCCGATGATCACAGCGCCGGCCTTTTCCAGGTTCCGCACTGCCTCTGCGGTATAGGGCGGAATAAAATTCTCAAGAATCTTCGAGCTGCAGGTTGTCCGCACACCCTCGGTACACATATTATCCTTCACGGCCACCGGCACACCGGCCAGCGGGCTCATGAGGACACCATCATCAATCAGTCTCTGGACTTCATCCGCACGCTTTAACACGGCCTCTTTATCTGCCACAGTCACAAAGCTGTGGATATCAGCTTCTCTTGCTTCAATAGCCGCCATGGATGCCTCTGCCGCTTCCCGCACAGAAACCTCCCCGGCCTGTATTTTCTTTCCCAGCTCAACGGCTGTCAGACTCATCAGATCCACGGTCTTTCCTCCTGTCATTTAATCAAAGGTTCTCGGCACCTTATAGCAGCCGTCCTTCTGCTCCGGTGCATTGGAAAGCATTGCTTCCCGCTGATTTTCATTGGTCACAACATCCTCACGGAATACATTGTTCACAGGGAATACATGGGACATAGGCTCCACCCCGTCTGTATCAAGCTCATTGAGCATATCAATATAATCCAGCATATTCGCCATATCGGTCTTTGCCGCTTCCTTTTCTTCTTCAGAAAGCGAAAGCTTTGCAAGGATCCCCACATATTCAATGGTTTCATCGCTGATCACGTTCTTTGCCATTTCTGCTCCTTTCTGCGCAGCACCGCCTGTTTCTTCCTATTAAAATACCCCGGAACATACGCCAGTATATTCCGGGGCGAATCGGCTGAAAAAGTTCCCGCTTTATCGTACCACAGCTTGCCTTCGTTGACAAGGGGAAACCTCCGCTTTCCTGCCGTTCTCCGGCCTCGTTTCCGGGCATTTCCCGGCATTTCCGGTCATTTCCCCGGCAGCCGCAGGGCAGCTCTTACCAGTTACTCTTCCTTTGCGCTTTCAGACTCCGAAGCTTCGTTTTCGTTCTGATCTGCGTTTTCGCTCTGATCTGCGTTTTCGTTCTTGTCCTCCGCCCCTTCATCATCCGTCTCATATTCTTCCTCGACCGGATTCTGGTATACCTTTGCACGTGATGCTACGGAAGAGGTCTGAGTCGGTGTGGATGCAAAGACGTTCTTGATCTTTTCCGTGGTGCTCAGCTTCTCCGGCATGGGCTCTCCGGACTCAGCCGCCTCTCTGGCCGCCTCCTCCTCTTCGGTCTGCTTGATCCGTTTTTTTAATTTCCAGCAGACATACAACAGCCAGGCTGCCGTTCCGCCAAACAGAATCACAAAAAAGATCTTTAAGATCATATCCTTTCCGGACGCCACGTTCCCCTCATAGATCTCCTGACCTGTCACAAAGGCCGTATACATTAAGTAAACTGCCGCCACCGTATAAAGTCCGAGAACGGTCTTGTCATTCCGCTCCCGCTTCCTGGCCCCGAACAGGCCACGGCGCTCTGTCGGTTCTTCCTTCCTTTCCTGCTCCACGGTTTCTTTTTCACTCTCAGAATCCTGTACTTCCTCAGAAGTCTGATGCTCCAATTCCGCCTCGATCGATTTTTTTTCTTCTTCCAATTTCAACCACCTTTCCGCCTGTTCTGTCATTTCCCCGGATTTTTTCTTTTCTTCTCTTCAGACTCCGGCGCAAACAGGCGTACATTTTATTTTATCATTAAACCACCGCTTCTGGCAATGACTTTATGCTTTTTTCATGATTTTTCGGTTTTCAACATTATAGACAGAATTTTCGTACCCCCCTTCCTTCTTACAATAGTAATAATCAACAAATTCCGGCTTGTTCTCATGTGAAAAATGACCGTTTTCTCTTGACATTTTCCTCTTTTCCGTGTAATCTATAATCAGGGATTTTGGGGAAATTGTAAAATTGCACAGTTCCCCCTTTTCCAAAAACGGCAATGATTAAACTGAAATAAAAAAGAATCAAGGAGGACGTATTATGTATTTCAAGTTCGGTGTTGACAGCTTTATCTGGACCGAAGACTTCAAAGAAAAAGATCTTTGGATCATCCGTAAAGCAAAGGAAATGGGCTTTGAAGTGATCGACTTTGCAATCGCAAATCCTTTCACATTCCCGACCGAAGCAGTAAAGGCAGAGTTAGAGAAGGTTGGTATCGACTGCGTATGCACCACAACCCTGACTGCCGAAACAAACCCGATCTCCCCCGATCCCGAGATCCGGAAAGCTTCTGTAAAGGCTATGAAGAAGTGCATTGATATCTGTAATACCCTCGGTGCTCCGATCCTGGGCGGCGTAAACTACGCAGCATGGGGTTACCTGACCAAGAAGCCCCGTACCGAGCAGGAGTGGAACTGGGCGGTTGAATGCATGAAAGAAAATACCGCTTATGCAAAGGAAACCGGCGACGTTGTGATCTGCGTGGAGTGCGTAAACCGTTTCGAAACTCATATGTTAAACATCGCCGAGGATGCTGTGAAGTTCTGTAAGGATGTAGGCGGCGACAACATCAAGGTTCACCTTGACTGCTTCCATATGATCCGTGAAGAGAAGAGCTATTCCGGCGCTGTAAAGACCTGCGGCAAGGAATACCTCGGCTATATCCATGTTAATGAAAATGACAGAGGAATCCCCGGAACCGGACTTGTTCCTTTCAAGGAATTCTTCCAGGCAGTCCATGATATCGGCTATGACGGACCTCTGGTAATCGAATCCTTTGATCCCAGCTTCACCGAACTTGCCGGAAACTGTGCGATCTGGCGTAATTTCGCCCCCACCGGCGAGGATCTGGCACGCGACGGTCTTGCAAACCTGAAGGCAATCGCTGCTGAGCTGTAAAAATGGCTGTCACACAGGAGCTGTCTCCTGTGCTATAAGATAATTCCGGTCTGCATGGCTTTTGCTTTGCAGACCAGCTGATGAAAAGAGGTAATAGAAAAATGAAAATCGCAATCGGCTGTGACGAGGCTGCATACGCATTAAAGGTAGCCATCATGAAGCATCTGGACACCAAGGAGGACATCGAATACAAGGATTTCGGCGCCGCAGAAGGAGAAGTGATCCTTTATCCCGACGTTGCACAGAAGGTCGCTGAGGCCGTTGCACGCGGCGAATTCGAGCGCGGTATCCTGGTATGCGGTACCGGTCTCGGTATGTGCATCGTTGCCAACAAGGTTCCCGGCATCCGCGCGGCAGTATGCCACGATCCTTTCTCCACCGAGCGTTCCAGAAAGAGCAACAACGCACAGATCATGTGCATGGGCGA
>CAKRJM010000100.1 GCA_934351765.1 uncultured Lachnospiraceae bacterium
GGAAGCCATCCAGCATATCTTTGATGAGCTGGAGGGGACCGAGGGTATCCTGGTTGCCAGCAAGATTGCAGACCGTGTGGGAATTACCCGTTCCGTGATCGTCAATGCCCTTCGGAAGTTTGAGAGTGCCGGGGTTATTGAATCCCGTTCCTCCGGCATGAAGGGAACCTATATCAAGGTTCTGAATGATGTCGTATTTGATGAACTGCGGAAGCTGCGGGAAGATTAAGAGACAACAGAATACAGAAAAATCAGAGCAGGAATCGCCGGAGACAGTGGTTCCTGTTTTTTATTTCATGGGAAAGTGCGTCCTGTGAAACAAGACGCTTCGTGGTGATTGCACGGCAGGGGAGGAGAGTGGAGGATACTGAACATTTCCGGAAAAACAGAGCAGTTTCGTGGATTGTAAAAGCTCCCTATTCATGTTAGGATAAAATCACTCAGCCCGAGGGGGGATGGGAAATCATAAGAGGAAATCCATAAAAGCATGGGGAGGAAGCCGTTTATGGGAAAAGAAAAATCAGTAACAAATTTTACGTCGGGCGTGATCTGGAAGCAGCTTGTGCTGTTTGCACTCCCGTTTTTGTGTTCCAATCTGCTGCAGCAGTTTTACAGTACAGCGGATGCGGCCATTGTGGGGCAGAGCGTAGGCTCTGGAGCATTGGCAGCAGTGGGGGCCAGTGACAAACTGACCTTTTTGTTGATCAATTTATTTGTGGGAGTGTCCACCGGCGCAAGTATTGCAGTGTCTCAGTCGTTCGGACGGGGAGATCTGGAGGAATTGCGGCGGACGATCCATTCCGCCATCTGTCTCGGACTGATTTCCGGGGCGATCCTCATGGCGGCCGGACAGATCCTGGCACCGAAGCTTTTGGTGCTCATGGGAACACCTGCCGATGTACTACCAATGTCCACGGCTTATATTAAAATTTATTTTCTTGGCATGATTCCTGTGATGATTTATAACATGGGAAGCGGAATCCTGCGCGCCATGGGAAATTCCAGAAGTGCGCTCATCTATCTGGCCTTTGCCGGTGTGATCAATGTGGGACTGGATCTTCTGTTTGTGCGGGTTCTCGGCTGGGGTGTACCTGGCGCGGCGGCGGCAACGGCCATCTCCCAGATCCTTCCGGCGGTGCTGGTATTTCTGAAGCTGACCAGACTGGAGCCGTCGTATCGCCTTACTGTACGGGGGATCCGTCTGTATAAAAAAGAAACGATTTATGTGGTGCAGGTCGGAGTTCCGGCGGGACTGCGCATGGTACTGGTCAATATCTCCAATGTCATTGTCCAGTCGCAGGTGAATGCTTTCGGTGTGGCAGCCATGGCAGGCTGTACGTTATTTTTCAAACTGGAGGGGTATCTGTATGCGATGATCTCAGCTCTGAGTCTTGCTCTGACCAGCTTCAGCGGCCAGAACATAGGAGCCGGCAATTATGTGCGCGCAAAACAGGGAAAACAGATCAGTATGTGGATCGCATCAGGGATCACGGTATTCATGAGCCTGGTCCTCTGTATTTTTGCGGAGCCTTGCTGCCGGATCTTTACTACGGATACGGATGCCATTGCCTACGGAGCACTTCAGCTCAGGCATCAGCTTCCGTTATATATCATATTTTCCTGGAATGAGATCATCAACGGGGCAGTATTGTCCTCCGGTCATACGGTGGTTCCCATGGTAGTCAGTCTCACGGGTATGTGTGCGGCGCGGGTCGGGTTCATTTTCCTGGTATCGTATTTCATTCCGGATATCCGGGTGATCTATATCGCGTTTCCCTTTAGCTGGATCGTGACCCATATCGGGATCAACTGGTACTATTATCGTGGAAAGTGGGCCGGAGGCATGCGGTTTGCCGAGGCAGTTATGGCACAGAGGGAGCAGGTATGAGGGAGAAAAAGAATTCATCTTATATGATTTATGCCGGAATCACGACTTTGATCTGGGCAGCCGCTTTTTTGTTTACCCAGTTTGCACAGGAGAGTTTCTCCAGCCAGAGCATCGGACTTTTGCGGTATCTGGCAGCTTCGGCGGTTATGCTGGTGATTCTGGTTGTGAAGCGGATCGGGTTCCCGAAATGGAAAGATGTTCCGAAGTTCCTTCTGGCGGGAGGAATCGGTTTTGCCTTCTATGTGACAGCATTCAATAAATCAGTGGAGACCATCAACGGAGCGACATGCAGTGTCATTTCCCAGTTTATTCCGATTCTGACAGCCGTATGTTCCAGTGTATTTTTACGGGAAAAGATCAGTGTCCGGGGCTGGCTCTGTATCGCCATGGCCTTTGCAGGAATTCTGGTTCTGGCGCTCTGGAACGGTGCGCTGTCCATTAAGCCGGGAATCCTCTGGATGCTTCTGGCGGCGGTGGCCCTCAGTATTTATAATTTGCTCCAGCGGATGTTTGTCCGGGATTATACGCCGTTTCAGGTGACGGCCTACTGTATCTTCGGCGGGACCCTGTTTTTGCTGCTGTTTCTGCCGGGTGCGGTTCCGGAAATGAAAACAGCGTCTCTGGTGTCCTGGGGTGCGATCCTGTATCTTGGTATTCTGGGCGGCGCATTGGGATATGTATTCTGGGCGAAAGCATTTTCCCTGGCGGAACGGACCAGCGATGTGTCGAATTTTATGTTTGCCATGCCGCTGCTGACCAGCCTCATCGGATTTCTTGTCAAAGGAGAGGTGCCCGGAGTCGAGACAGTCATTGGCGGAATCCTTATTGTCGGAGGGATGATCTTATTCCAGCTGGAAAAACAAAAGTCTTAAAATCGAAATATTTTTAAAATCAAATAATTATACTTGCCAAATAAATGCGGACGCGTTATAATGCCAATCGTGTGCAGATTGTCGGAGCAGCTCCGGCATCGGATGCAGAAAGAGAGTGGATCGATCTTTGCACGGGACAGCTTTTGTGCAGAGACAAGGATACAGGAGGGTATGATGAGTCAGGCAGTTATCAGGCAGGAAGCAGTACAGGCAGAACCGTGTTATCGGGTATCTGCCCGGAAAAGGAGAGTCCTGGCGGGAAAGAAGCTGGTTTCCGCTGTGATTCTCCGTTTTTTGTTCCAGGGGCTTTCGGTGTTAGCCGGAAAAGAGGAGCGAATCCAGGAAGAGGTTGAGTCCTGGGAACCTGGGTTTACCTGGGGGATCTCCATGGGAGAACAGGCTCCGGCGCTCTATATGGAATGGACAGGAGAACGTCTGAACCGTCTGCCGGTACAGACTGACCCGCAGAAGCTGGATCTGCTGATCCGGTTCAAGAGTGTGGATGCGGCTTTTCCGGTTATGGCAGGGCAGGTCGGGATTGCAGGAGCATACGCAAGACATTATTTTTCTTTGAAGGGCGATATTGCCAGAGCCATGTCCGTGGTGCGGTGTGTGGATCTGGCGGAGGCATACCTGTTCCCGAAGATAATGACGAAACGGATTTTAAAAGAGGTGCCGGAGACAAGGATGGGACTGATCCGTACGTATGGGGCAGTGATTGGTGCGATGATAGGAGGAATGGTTCGATGATGCCGGAGTATTATGAGTTTCAGCACAGCACAAAATTACTTTCCGGAAAGCAGGCGCTGGAAAATATCCCTGCGGAGCTCCATGCCCTGGAGGCCAGCCGTCCTATGGTGCTTTCGGATGCTGTATTAAAGAAAATTGGTACAACGGATCTGGTTTGTGACGCGGTTCAGCAGGACGGAATCACGATCGGCGCGGTGTTCTGCGAGATCCCGGCGGATTCCTCCTCTGAGGTGGTAAATCAGATTGCAAGATGTTACCGGGAAAGCGGCTGTGACAGTCTGGTGGCGGTGGGCGGCGGCTCCGTTCTCGATACGGCAAAGGGGGTCCGTATGCTGCTGTCCCAGAAGGCAGAGGATATCATGGAGCTTCTGGGATGCGAGATTTTGACGAGAGGACGCCACATCCCCTTTGCGGCAGTTCCAACGACCTCCGGAACCGGCTCCGAATCTACACTGGTGGCGGTGATCCGAAATGCGGAAAATGGCATGAAAATGGAGTTTATTTCCTATTATCTTCAGCCGGATGTGACCGTGCTGGACAGCCGCATGACGATGACACTTCCGTCCAGGATCACAGCCTCTACCGGTATGGACACCCTCTGTCATGCCATTGAGGCGTATACTTGTCTCCAGAAAAATCCGGTCAGCGATGCCTATGCATCGGCGGCCGTCCATATGGTGGGAACATATCTGGAGCAGGCGGTGAAAAATGGTACAGATGAAGAGGCACGGCTTGGTATGGCCAATGCCTCTACTATGGCGGGGGCAGCGTTTTCCAATTCCATGGTTGGAATGGTTCATGCCATCGGCCATGCACTGGGCGGTATCTGTCATGTGCCTCATGCAGATGCCATGACAGTTCTGCTTCCTTATTGTATGGAGTATAACATGGAGGCTCTTGGAAATCTGTACGGAGAACTGCTTCTGCATTTTGCAGGAGCGGAAGCATATGCGGAAATCGCCCCGGCAGATCGTGGAACTGCTATGGTGCAGGAAATCCGGAACCTGGCGGCAAGGCTTCATGACCGGTGCGGTCTGCCGGTGTCCCTGAAGGAAACATCCGCCGATCCGGTACTTTTTGAACAGGCAGCAGCCGCGGCTTTAAATGATGGTGCCATGCTAGTAAATCCGATGCAGGTAGGGAAAGCAGATGTGCTGGAGATCCTGAGACGGGCTTATTAGAAAAAGCAGGTTCTTTGTGGCATACAATCAGAATATTCTGTCCGGTATACAAAATTCCGAATTTGTGCTATCATAAAATGGAACGTTGTGTGCGGAAAGGAATGAAGGCAAGATGGAATATTTTGATGTTCTGACACCGGAGGGAGAACCGGCGGGATTTAAGAAGGAGCGTCATCAGGTACATAAAGACGGAGACTGGCATGGGGCATCCAGGATCTGGCTCATGCGGAGTAAAAAACTCGGCGATGGAACAAGAAAGCCCCAGGTGCTGTTACAGCAGAGAAGCCCGGAAAAGGACAGTTATCCTGGCATGTGGGATGTGTCCGCAGCCGGTCATGTGTCTGCCGGAGGCAATTATCTGGAAACGGCGGTTCGGGAGACAGAGGAAGAGATCGGTGTAAAACTGGAGCCAAAGGAACTGGAGTTTTTGTTCTCTCTGCGTTCAGAAACAGTATGGAGTTATCATGGAGAGACGTATAATGACCGGGAATTCCACTGGGTCTATCTGGTAAAGAAGAATGTGGATCCGGCCAGACTGGTGCTTCAGAAGGAAGAGGTTGCCCAGGTCCGCTGGGTGGATGCATCGGAGCTTTACCGGGAACTGAGAGAAGGAAAGATTGTTTCCTGTATTCACATAGAAGAGTTTGAAAAACTGTATCCGATCTTATGTGCGAGGGCATAAAAATCGTCTAAAAGAAGAATAGGCTTGCATTTTAGGAGGAATCCAGATAGAATAGAACCCGTAGCCGGGAAAACGGCTGTTCGAAAGGGTGTTAAATATGAAATATGGGTTTGAAGTGGAAGCAATCCAGGCAAAGCGGGGGACACTTCCAAGAGAAGAACGAAATGATATTACTGCATACATAGATTCGGTCACTATGGAGGCACCGGAGGGAAAGAAAGCATTCCGTGGGCTGGCAAATAAGGTAAACGGGCGGCTTTCCAGAGACTGTACCGACCGGTCGGCGACAATCACGCTTCCGGATTACAGTAACTGCCAGATCATGGTGCGGCTGAAAACGGAACAGCAGAAGGTGGAAGGATGAGAAGATCCGCAGTGGTAAAGGCAATTTTTGAGCAGGATTTCGGATGTGAGGGCAGACCGGACGGAGAACCGGCCAGAGATGAGGTGGAGGTGGAATTTTCCGATACCGGAGAAACAAAGGTACTTCTGGTGGAGGACGCGTTTCTCTGGGAACAGAAGATCCTTGAGGGAAGCCTGGTTACGGTTCTGGAAAACGGAACGCTGGAACCGGCAGCGCAGGAGGAGCGGTAAAAGTCCTTAAATAAAATCGTAAATAAAAAAGTGCCGCAGGATCAGTAAACGGTGGATCCTGCGGCACTTTTGTGTCAAATAAAACAATTGCCATGAAGCACGGGCACGATTATTCTTCCTCTTCCTCAGTTACCAGTTCATCGAATTCAGCCGCATCAAGGAGCTCCTCGAACGCGTCGGAAACGATCTCGTATTCCTCATCGGACTCGATGTTTTCCAGGTTGGGAGAACCGTCGGGCATGGTTACGAAACGGTAGAGATAAACCTCGCCCTCTTCTCCTTCCGGAGGATTGGTGGGGAGCAGTGCGATATAATTTTTATCTGCCGCCTCAAACGTGGTAAGAACCACACATTCCAATAAGGAATCATCGTCAAGGGTCAGAGTTACGGTCATCTGACCATCATCGCAGCCGCCGCAGGTGCTGCAGTCAGAGGTGCAGCCGGAATTCAGTTCATTTGCCATAATAGTATCCTCACTTTTTCATAAGCCTGACCGGAAAACCGGCCGTGTTTCCTGTGTGCGTTGTCCTGCACAGGATAAAAACTACTTGTGTCAGTGTAGCAAAAAAGAAAAGAAAAAGCAAGGGGTTTCCGGGTAATTGACATCATCAGGCCACCTGCACAAATTACACGCCTGCAGCTGGAAGCTGCCTCTGAGCTGTGCGGGTGAACGAGGCAGGAGTATTCCTCGATTTTCGTCGAAATTTGGAAAAAGCGGCGGCGAAAAGCTTTTGCTTTCCGAAGAAATCTGGTATAAAATGACAGAGAATCACGAGGAAAAGGGGAGGGAGATTACAGAAAGGGGAAAATCTTGACAAAACGAATCGAGGAGCTCAGAGGACAGCTTTCCTGTGCGATAGAAGAGGGAAAGCCGCCGGAAGCGATTCTGGAGCTGAGCAGGGAATTGGACGGGGTGATTGAGCAGTACATGGATTGGGAGGAGCGTGAAACAGAGTTTATGACAGGCTTATGAGGAATGAGGCCGGTTTTATGGTGCAGAGCTTCAAAAGCTGTATCTGGCCAATAAGAAGAAAAGAAAACCGGCAGAACCAATTGAAAAAAATATCCCCCGGGGCCAGGGCGCAGGCCCCCGCAGGCGTGACGCACCGCCCCTCCCCCGCCGCCACCAGATACAGCATAAAGGCCGCCTGAATGACGAATTTCTCGTTGCTGACGGGGTGATTTTCATAGACGAAATGCAGCGTGTTCACGGTGTCCGTGGTTTCAAAGGAGGATACGAACCGGCAGATATTTTCCATAGGCGCTCCTTGCAAGAACCCGGTATGTTTTCGGGCGTTTGTTCGTTAAGTATACCACGGTTTTCTTATAAATCAATCGTTTTTCCATGTATTTATAGATTTTTTCCATTGCTTGATTACTTTTCTCCTGCTATACTGAAGCCGCAAAGAAAAGGAGGGCGTGCCGATGCGACGCATTCGTTTAGGCGTGGTGGGCGTGGGCCGGGGGCGCACGATGATTGATTTTTCCGAAAAATACGCCGCCTGCCAGCTGGTGGCCATCTGCGATTCCTGGGCGGAGGGCCTGGAGCGGGCCAAGCGGGAAATCAACGATCCGGACGTGGCCTATTATACTGATTTTGAGCAATTTCTTGCCCATGATATGGACGCGGTGATGCTGGCCAATTACGCCACCGAACACGCGCCGATGGCCATTCGCTGCCTGGAAAGCGGACGGCATGTGCTCAGCGAGGTGCTGCCGGTGCAGAATATGAAGGAGGCGGCGGCGCTTATCGAGGCGGTGGAGCGCACGGGGCGCGTCTACGCCTACGCGGAAAATTATTGCTTCATGCCCGCGCCCCGGGAAATGCGGCGGCTCTACCAGGCGGGCAAGCTGGGAACCTTCGAATACGGCGAGGGGGAATATCTGCACAATTGTGAAAGCATCTGGGCGGATATCACCCAGGGCAACCCCGTGCATTGGCGCAATCTGATGTACGCCAATTTCTACTGCACCCACTCCATCGGCCCCCTGATTCACATCACCGGCCAGCGCCCGGTGCGGGTGACGGGGTTCGAGCTGTCCTAT
>CAKRJM010000101.1 GCA_934351765.1 uncultured Lachnospiraceae bacterium
CCAAATTGATTTCACTCAATTCAGTAAGACCTTTTTGTTGGTTTCACACATATTACCTGATAACCACAAGATTCCGAATAAATAATGCCAAAATCTCTCGTGTTATCATTTTGTTATCAAATAGAACTTTATCTGCTCTGAAATACCCTGTTTATAAGGGATTCCAGAAAATTTTTATTATTCAAACTCAATCGTTCCCGGCGGTTTGCTGGTCAGATCATACAGTACACGGTTCACACCCTTCACTTCGTTGACGATCCGGCTGGCCACATGGGTCAGAACAGAGAAGGGAATCTCGGAAACGTCTGCAGTCATGAAATCGCTGGTGTTGACAGCGCGAAGTGCCACAGCATAATCATAGGTTCGGAAATCACCCATGACACCGACAGAACGCATATTGGTCAGGGCTGCAAAATACTGACCCAGACCGCGATCGAGGCCTGCTTTTGCGATTTCCTCACGGTAGATGGCATCGGCTTCCTGGACGATCTTCACCTTTTCTGCCGTTACTTCACCGATGATACGGATTCCCAGACCGGGACCGGGGAAGGGCTGTCGGTAAACCAGATATTCGGGGATTCCAAGCTCCAGGCCTGCCTTACGGACTTCGTCCTTGAATAGCAGACGCAGGGGTTCAATGATTTCCTTAAAATCTACCACATCGGGAAGTCCTCCTACGTTGTGGTGGGATTTGATCACTGCGGACTTTCCGAGGCCGCTCTCGATCACATCCGGATAAATGGTTCCCTGAACCAGATAATCCACGGCGCCGATCTTTCTTGCCTCTTCCTCGAATACACGGATGAATTCCTCACCGATGATCTTCCGCTTCTGTTCCGGTTCGGTCACACCCTTCAGCTTCGCATAGTAACGTTCCTGGGCATTGACGCGGATAAAGTTTAACTCATACGGTCCGTTGGGGCCGAATACGGCTTCCACCTCATCTCCTTCATTCTTCCGGAGAAGGCCGTGGTCCACAAATACACAGGTCAGCTGCTTTCCGATGGCTTTGGAAAGTAGAACAGCCGCCACGGAGGAATCCACACCACCGGACAGGGCACAGAGTACCTTGCCGTCGCCGATCTTTTCCCGCAGTGCCTGAATAGTATCCTGAACAAAGGAGCCCATCTTCCAGTCGCCGCTGCAGCCACAGACCTTATAAACAAAGTTGGAAAGCATCTTCATTCCCTCTTCGGTATGCATAACCTCCGGATGAAACTGGACTGCATAAAAATTCTTTTCCGGACATTCCATTGCCGCAACCGGGCAGACCGGAGTACTTGCCGTTACACGAAATCCTTCCGGCACCTGGGAAATGTAATCGGTATGGCTCATCCAGCAGACCGTTTTCGGTGATACATCACCAAACAGAACGCTGTCATTTTCCACCGAAACCTCTGTCCTTCCATACTCGCTTACCGGTGCTGTCTCGACCTTTCCGCCAAGCATGTGCGCCATGAGCTGGGAACCATAGCAGATTCCAAGGATCGGAATTCCAAGCTCATACAGTTCCCTGGAACAATGGGGAGAATCCTCCCCGTAAACACTGTTGGGGCCGCCGGTAAAGATAATACCCTTGGGCTCCATGGCCTTGATCTTCTCCAGATCCATGGTGTAGGGGTGAACCTCGCAGTATACACTGCATTCCCGGACTCTTCTTGCGATCAGCTGGTTGTACTGGCCGCCAAAGTCCAGAACGATAATCATCTCTTTTTTCACAAAGATTTCCTCCTGCTTGTGTTATTGATTCTTATGATAACTTCTGTCCGCATTCCGGACAGTAGAATAATCCTGCTTTTACAGATGCATGACAGGAAGGACACTCCATCTCCTCTGCCGCAGCTTCTTCCGGTGCTGTGGTCTCTTCCTGAACTGTCTCTGTTTTAGGCTCTTCTTCCTCGAAGATTTCTTCTGTCGCTGCTTCTTTGGCTGTTTCCGGCTCCGGATCGTTTTTCAGTATTTCATTTTCCGCCCCGCACTTACCGCAGAACCGATCCTCGTTTGCCATCCATGCCCCGCAGCTTGTGCAGCGCTTCTGATTCTTTAAGATCTGTTTGTCACGGGTCAGGCTTTCCAGGCGTTCCCTGGCCTCCGCTACATCTGCCGCCAGAATTGCATAAGTCTCCGGCATATCCCCGCAATGATCCTTATAATATGCTTCGCCGAGGGCTGCATAAGCTTTCCTGAGCTTTGTTTCCTCCTGAGTGATCTGGAAACTAAGCTTTGTGGAGCCAGCGACCTCCTTCGTCTTATTTCCCAGCACACGGCCTGTATTGGCGACTGTCTCACTCAATGTATCAAAAAATCCCATAACCGTTCCTCCTGTCCGGCTGGAACTGGTTCCCGATCGGGCTCAGTTCCCATTTCCCGTTTTCAAAACCATGCATGATCCATCAGCACAGTTTCTTTCATTATAAAAGCAGATCCGGTTCTTGTCAACGAACGGTGCTGATCAACCTTTCAGATTATCCAGATGATGGGCATCATTAAGAGTCCGCAGAATACACCGATCCTCTTCGATATCGATAACGGTCAAGGATGTATTGTCCAGTTCAATGCAGCGGTACAGTCTGGATGTCATGTCCATGAGATAAAAAATCACCAGCTTCAGGATTCCGCCGTGGGCCACCACCACAATGGTCTTATCCGTATGACGATAGGTTTCCTTGATTTCCTCAATGGCTGCTCCGACACGGAGCTTTGCTTTATTTAAGGTTCCCTCTCCCGACATGGGATAATGAAACGGCTCGATTCGATAATTGGTAAATGCTTCACCGTAAAGCTCAGCATTTTCTTCCTTTGTATGACCGTCCCACTGGCCGAAATCCAGCTCCTTTAAGGCGTCCACCACATGGATCGGCCGCCCGGTTGCTTCTGAGATGGGGCGCGCCGTATCATAGGCCCGCTGAAGCGGAGAAGCAAAGATCTCATCCACATGAATGGTCTCAAACCGTTTTCCGAGAGCCTCCGCCTGCGCCCGTCCATGCTCGGAAAGCGGGATATCCGCCTGTCCCTGATACTGTCCTGTCACATTCCATGGAGTCTCCCCATGTCTCACCAATATAAAACGCATACTGTCTCCTTCTTTTCGTTTCGGTTCTTTTCGTTTCGATTCTTTTGTGCTTCTCTTACCGCAGATATTTTTTTACATATCTTCCCGTATAAGAGATCGGGTTTTCGGCAACCTCCTCCGGTGTACCCTGAGCGATCACTGTACCTCCCTTATCGCCGCCCTCAGGCCCCATATCAATAAGATAATCGGCCGTTTTGATCACGTCCAGATTATGCTCGATCACGATCACCGTATTCCCATTTTCGCATAAACGCTGGAGAATTTCAACCAGCTTATGAACATCCGCAAAATGAAGTCCAGTAGTCGGCTCGTCCAGAATGTAAATGGTCTTTCCCGTATCCCGTCTGGAAAGCTCCGTTGCCAGCTTGATCCGCTGTGCCTCACCACCGGAAAGCGTTGTGGACGGCTGTCCCAGCTTCAGATAAGAGAGTCCTACATCATAGAGCGTTTCGATCTTCCGTTTGATCGACGGCACGTTCTCAAAAAAGGTCAGTGCCTCCTCCACGGTCATATCCAGTACATCATAAATACTCTTTCCCTTATATTTCACTTCCAGCGTTTCCCGGTTGTAACGTTTGCCGCCGCAGACCTCGCAGGGCACATAAACATCGGGAAGGAAATGCATTTCGATTTTCAGGATTCCATCCCCGCCGCAGGCCTCGCACCGGCCGCCCTTCACATTAAAGCTGAACCTGCCCTTTTGGTAGCCTCTGGCCTTGGCATCCGCTGTTGATGCAAACAGATCACGAATCATATCAAACACACCGGTATAGGTCGCCGGATTAGACCGTGGCGTCCGTCCGATAGGCGACTGATCGATCGCAATGATCTTGTCAAGCTGCTCCGTCCCCAGGATCTCCTTATGCCTTCCTGGGATTGTCCGCGCCCGGTTCAGCTTTTTCGCCAGCGATTTATAAAGGATTTCATTGACCAGAGACGACTTTCCCGAACCGGATACACCGGTCACACAGGTAAAAATCCCCAGTGGAATCTTCACATCAATGTTTTTTAAGTTATTTTCCGCTGCGCCTTTTACCGTCAAAAAGCCCTTCGGCTTTCTCCTGGTCTCCGGAACCGGGATCTTTCTTCTGCCGCTCAGATAGGCACCTGTGATGGAACGGTCACAGGCCATGATCTCCTCAGCCGTACCAACAGCCACCACCTCTCCTCCGTGCTCCCCGGCTCCGGGGCCAATATCCACAATACAGTCTGCCGCGCGCATAGTGTCCTCATCATGCTCCACCACCAGTACACTATTTCCCAGGTCTCTCAGATGCATCAGCGTTGCCAGGAGCTTATCGTTGTCCCGCTGATGAAGCCCGATGCTTGGCTCATCAAGAATATAGGCAACCCCAACCAGACCGGAGCCGATCTGGGTCGCCAGACGGATCCGCTGCGCCTCACCGCCGGAAAGAGTCGCCGTGGCGCGGGAAAGAGACAGATAATCCAGCCCCACATCCACCAGGAATCCCACTCTGGCGCGGATCTCCCGCAGCACCAGCCGTCCGATGGAAATCTGAACCGGCGTCAACTTCTCCTCAATATGCTCCATAAAAAGCTTCAGATCTCCAACCGACATGGATGTGATCTCATAAATATTTTTATCACAGACGGTCACTGCCAGAGAGCTCTGCTTCAGACGCCGTCCGCCGCAGACCTTACAGGGCGTGATCCGCATAAACGTCTCATACTCTGCCTTGACAGTCTCTGATGCGGTTTCCCGATAACGCCGTTCCACGTTCCGGATCAGCCCCTCGAAGGCCACCGGATAAATTCCCTCTCCGCGCTGTCCCTTATAATATACCTTGACCTCATGGCCGTCCGTACCATGGATCAGAATATCATGGATCTTTTGGGGATAATCCTGAAACGGTGTATCCAGATCAAAGTCATACTCTTTGCAAAGTGCCTCCAGAATCGCCCGGCTGAAGCTTCCCTTTGTCACGCAGGACTGCCAGCCGCAGACCGCAATGGCTCCCTCGTTAATACTTCTGGTCTTATCCGGTATCATCAGATCCTCATCAAACTCCATCTTGTAGCCAAGACCGGAGCATTCCGGGCAGGCGCCAAAGGGATTGTTAAAGGAAAAGCTTCTCGGTTCTACCTCTTCAATGCTGATTCCGCAGTCCGGACAGGAAAAGCTCTGGCTGAAGGTCAGAATCTCTTCCCCATTCACATCCACCTGCATCAGTCCATCAGAAAGCTGGAGCGCTGTCTCAATAGAATCGGTCAGGCGCTTCTCGATCCCCGGCTTCACCACCAGACGGTCCACCACGATCTCAATGTTATGCTTCATGTTTTTATCCAGAATGATCTCCTCAGACAGTTCATAGAGATTTCCGTCAACCCGGACCCGGACAAATCCGCTGCGCTTTGCCTGATCCAGAACCTTTTCATGTCGCCCCTTTCGCCCTCGAACCACCGGTGCCAGGATCTGGAGCTTTGACCGCTCCGGCAGTGCCAGGATCTGATCCACCATCTGATCAATGTTCTGCTTTTTGATCTCCCGTCCGCACTTTGGACAATGCGGAATACCAATTCTCGCATACAGCAGACGGAAATAATCATAGATCTCAGTCACCGTTCCCACCGTGGATCTGGGATTTCGATTGGTTGATTTCTGGTCAATGGAGATAGCCGGAGAAAGGCCCTCAATGCTCTCTACCTCCGGTTTTTCCATCTGTCCCAGGAACTGTCGTGCATAGGATGACAGGGATTCCATATAACGCCGCTGTCCTTCCGCATAAATCGTATCAAAAGCCAGGGAGGATTTTCCGGAGCCACTGAGTCCTGTCAGTACCACAAACCGATCTCTGGGGATATCCAGAGAAATATTTTTAAGATTATGCTCATTGGCACCTCTGATCCTGATGTATTTCTGTTCTGCCATGATTTTTCTCTATACTCCTATTTCTCATAAAGCTGTTTTTTTAATTCCATCATCTGATCCCGCAGCACGGCCGCCTGCTCAAAGTTCAGCTCCGCCGCTGCCTTCTGCATCTTCTTCTGAACCTCGCCGATCAGCGCCATCAGCTCTTTCTCGCTCATGGACTCCGGATCCTTCTTCAATTTCAGGCGCTTCGGCTGATCCTCTTCCTCCGCCTTGGAAATACTGATCAGGTCACGGACCGCCTTCTTGATCGTCATGGGCGTGATCCCGTGTGCTTCATTATAAGCCTGCTGGATCTTCCGCCTCCGTTCTGTCTCCTCGATTGCTACACGCATGGAATCCGTCATGGTATCGGCGTACATGATCACATGTCCCTCCGAATTTCTCGCGGCACGGCCGATGGTCTGAATCAGCGATGTCTCCGATCGGAGGAAGCCCTCCTTATCTGCATCCAGAATCGCCACCAGACTGATCTCCGGAATATCCAGTCCCTCACGAAGCAGATTGATCCCCACCAGCACATCAAAAAGATCCAGCCGCATGTCACGAATGATCTCGCTTCGCTCCAGGGTATCAATATCGGAATGGAGATATTTTACCCGGATTCCGACCTCCCTCATATAATCAGTCAGATCCTCCGCCATTCGTTTTGTCAGCGTGGTGACCAGAATCTTATTTCCTTTTTCTACTTCTTTGTTGACCTCTGAAATCAGGTCATCGATCTGCCCGGTCACGGGACGCACCTCCACCGCCGGATCCAGAAGTCCGGTGGGACGGATGATCTGTTCCGCACGAAGAAGCTCATGCTCCTCCTCATAAGGTCCCGGCGTCGCTGATACAAACAGCAGCTGGTCGATCCGTTCCTCAAACTCTGAAAAATTCAGAGGCCGGTTATCCAGCGCTGATGGAAGCCGGAATCCATACTCCACCAGTGTGTTTTTCCTTGACCGGTCTCCCGCATACATCCCGCGGATCTGCGGAACTGTTATATGAGACTCATCGATCATGATCAGAAAATCATCCGGGAAATAGTCAAACAGCGTGCAGGGCGGCTGTCCCGGTATCTGCCCCGTCAGATGACGGGAGTAATTCTCAATGCCGGAGCAGAAGCCGGTCTCCCGCATCATCTCGATATCATAATTGGTCCGCTCCGCGATCCTCTGCGCCTCCAGCAGCTTATCCTCGCTGCGAAAATATGCAATCTGCTCCTTTAACTCCGCCGCAATGCTTTCCGTTGCTGCCAGCATCTTATCCCGCGGTACCACATAATGGGACGCCGGAAAGATTGCCACATGCTCCAGACGGCTTCTTGTCTCTCCCGTCAGCGGATCGATCTCCGAGATCCGATCCACCTCATCTCCGAAAAATTCAATCCGATACGCCGCACTGTCACTGTACGCCGGAAACACCTCCAGCACATCGCCCCGCACCCGGAACGATCCGCGCCGGAAATCCATATCACTCCGGTTATACTGGATCTCCACCAGTTTTCGGACCACCTCGTCCCGGTCTTTCTCCATTCCAGGCCGCAGGGAGATCACCATGTTTTTATAATCGATGGGACTTCCCAGACCATAGATACAGGACACCGACGAGATGATGATCACATCGCTCCGCTCGGACAGCGCCGCCGTCGCCGAATGGCGCAGCTTATCGATTTCATCATTGATAGAGGAATCCTTTTCGATATACGTATCTGTTGACGGCACATACGCCTCCGGCTGGTAATAATCATAATAGGAGACAAAATATTCGACCGCATTATTAGGGAAAAACTCCTTAAACTCCCCATATAACTGCGCCGCCAGCGTCTTATTATGGGCAATGATCAGCGTCGGCTTCTGGATCTGCTGAATCACATTGGCCATGGTAAACGTCTTTCCGGACCCAGTCACACCGAGAAGCGTCTGAAACTGATTTCCCTCCCGGAATCCGCGGACCAGCTTCTCAATTGCCTGTGGCTGGTCGCCGGTCGGCTTGTATGGGGCTTTTAATTTAAAAGCATGTCCGCCCTGCGGGCTGCTTTTATG
>CAKRJM010000102.1 GCA_934351765.1 uncultured Lachnospiraceae bacterium
GATTATTATGGAAAAGCAGTACAAACCGGAAACCATCTGTATTCAGAGCGGCTGGAAGCCGAAAAAGGGAGAACCCCGTGTGCTTCCGATCTATCAGAGCACCACATTCAAATATGATGACAGTGAGCAGATGGCCAGACTGTTCGATCTGGAAGAGGAAGGTTATTTCTACACCAGACTTCAGAATCCCACCAATGATGCGGTGGCACAGAAGATCTGTGAGCTGGAGGGCGGCGCGGCAGCCATGCTGACCTCCTCCGGGCAGGCAGCTACCTTTTATGCGATCTTCAATGTGGCAGGAGCCGGGGATCATGTGATCAGCTCCGCAACCATCTACGGCGGATCCTCCAATTTATTTACAGTCACCTTAAAGAAGCTTGGAATTGACTTTACGCTTGTTGATCCGGAGATTTCCCCGGAGGATCTGGCAAAGGAGTTCCGTCCAAATACCAAGGCAGTGTTCGGAGAGACCATTTCCAATCCGTCTCTGGTGGTGCTGGATATTGAGAAGTTTGCGAAGGCTGCTCATGACCACGGCGTTCCGCTGATTCTGGATAATACCTTTGCAACCCCCATCAACTGTCGCCCCTTCGAGTTCGGGGCGGATATCGTGACCCATTCCACCACAAAGTATATGGACGGTCATGCCATGAGTGTCGGCGGCTGCATTGTGGACAGCGGAAATTTTGACTGGATGGCCCATAAGGAAAAATTCCCGGGACTGACCGAGCCCGATCCGTCCTACCATGGACTGGTCTATGCGGAAGCCTTTGGAAAGAAAGCGTACATTACAAAAGCAACGGCACAGCTTATGAGAGATCTTGGCGCAGTTCCGTCTCCGATGAATTCGTTCTTACTGAATATCGGTCTGGAGACCCTTCATCTTCGTGTGCCCTGTCATTGTGAGAATGCCCAGAAGGTGGCCGAGTATCTGGAGGCCAATGAGGAAGTGGCATGGGTAAACTACCCCGGATTAAAGAGCAGCCCCTATTATGAGCGGGCAAAGAAATATATGCCCAACGGTACCAGCGGCGTGATCGCTTTCGGTTTAAAGGGCGGAAGAGAACGTGCGATCAAGTTCATGGACAGCTTAAAGCTGGCCTGCATCGTGACTCATGTGGCTGATGCCAGAACCTCGGTGCTCCATCCGGCCAGCCATACGCACCGCCAGCTTTCTGATGAGCAGCTTATTGAGGCAGGTGTAAAGCCGGATCTGATCCGTCTTTCCGTGGGAATCGAGAATGTAGATGATATCATCGCGGATCTGGAGCAGGCCATGGAGGCAGTAAAGTAGAAACTGCGGATAAAAATACATGTCTGGATAAGCTTACAAGGACTGTTTCCCGAAGCGTCTGCATAGACTGTTTCAAAAAGATTCCCGGACAGGGAAAGAGGAGCAGATATGCGGCTTCGGGAAGGTGTGGTAACATGTCCCATTCTGCGGCTGAAGGAATATCCGTCGGCACAGGCGGAAACAACCGATGAGGTGCTGTACGGAATGACGGTACAGCTTCTGGAGCGGACGCTGACAGACTGGGCCTATGTGAAGACAGAATATGGATACTGCGGCTATGCAAAGCTGTCGGGACTGGAACTCCGGCGTCTGGCAGTACGCAGGTGGAGCCGTGCGGAAAAGCTGGTGATCTGCGCGTCGGCTGCCGATGTATTTGAAGTTGCCGGATATAAAAATCCCTTTGTCTGTACGCTGCCGAAGGGAAGTCTGGTAGAAAAAGACGGATACATGGCTCAGGCTGGCTGGACGCGGATCAGGCTGGTGGAGGGCGGTGCTTTTTATATTCGGGAAAGTATGGCAGAGCCTGTGCTTCGCGAACCGGTTTCGGACGAACCGGAGGAGCTCCTGCGGGAGAAGCTGGTTAAAACGGCCATGTCTTATCTGAATGTGCCGTACCGCTGGGGAGGAAAAACTCCCTGGGGCATCGACTGCTCCGGCCTGTGCTCCATGACCTATCTGCTTCATGGGATCCGGATCTGGAGAGATGCACAGATTCAGGCGGGGTATCCGGTCCGGGAGATCCCGGTCTGCCAGGTGAAGCCGGGAGATCTTCTGTATTTTCCGGGGCATATGGCCCTTTATATCGGAGAACTGCGTTATGTTCATGCTACCGGACGTACAGGAGATGACCGGGTTGTGATCGGCAGCCTGGATCCGAAGGACCCGGCGTACCGGGAGGATCTGGCAGAAACGATTCTGACGGCGGGAACTGTTTTTCCGCGGAACCGGAACCGGCCGGACAGATCCAAAAGCCGGGACGAGACGGAGGATCAGCCGGTTAGTTCGGAAGAATCATAACGTCCAGCGCTTCCGGCTGCCAGCTTCCGTTTAAGATACAGAGGGTCTGCTGGCTGCCGGCTTCCAGGTTGATCAGAACAGACAGAAGCGGTGAATCCATATCCTGATCCGGCGTCAGGTAAAGGCCGTATTCCCCCGCCGGGATCGGCTTGAAGCAGGTGGCTTCCTTAAAGCTGACGGACGGAAATAACAGTCGGTTTCCGAACAGATACAGGTCAAGGGGCGGAGCACCGAAGGCCAGAGAGACGGCGCGCAGGACACCGGAATCCTCAGGAAATTCCGGACAGGATGCATCACATAGTAAAAGCAGATCAGGTCCGTGGCCGGTCTGGATTATGGCGGCTGTATAGGGAACAGAACAGAATAACGACAGGGTCTTTTTTAAGTAGATCCGTTTTGATCGTGCACCGGCGAGCGTCACCGTAACAAAACCGGGGGACACAGAAATCCGGCTGGTAAGCCCGCGGTAGGAGACGGAACCGGTCTCATTTTCTATGGAAACAAGTAGCTCTTCGGTGTCGGCGGCAGCATGAAACACGCGCAGAGAACAGGAGGGTTCATTCATGGAAGCCGTCCTTTCTGGGAAAACTGCTTTCTCTTTAAGATATGGCTTTTTTTCCTGTTTGTGTGCGTTGATGAGAATGATTTGATCGATTTTTACAAAAAAGAGTGCAAAAATCCGGGATTTTTGCACGTTTTTTCATGTAAAAAATGACTGTTCAATTAAAAAGTTTATGTTATAATAAAGACAAAGCGCGACAGCGCAATAACACAGAAAGGAAGATAAAACAATGCCCTTAGTTACAACCACTGAAATGTTTAAGAAAGCATACGAAGGTGGATACGCAATCGGCGCATTCAACGTAAACAACATGGAGATCGTTCAGGGTATCACCGAGGCTGCTGCTGAGGAGAAATCCCCCATTATCCTGCAGGCTTCCGCAGGTGCAAGAAAGTACGCAAACGCTGCATACTTAAAGCATCTGGTAGAAGCTGCTCTTGATATCCATCCGGAGCTTCCCATCGCTCTTCATCTGGATCACGGCGCAGACTTCGAAATCTGCAAGTCCTGCATCGATGGCGGATTCACTTCCGTTATGATCGATGGTTCCTCCAAGCCCTTCGAAGAGAACATCGCTCTTGCAAAGAAGGTTGCTGAGTACGCTCATGAGAGAGGCGTAGTCGTAGAGGCTGAGCTTGGTACTCTGGCAGGTATCGAAGATGATGTTAAGGTTTCCGCTGAGGATTCTTCCTACACAAGACCGGAAGAGGTTGAAGAGTTCGTTGACCGTACAGGCGTTGATTCCCTGGCAATCGCTATCGGAACAAGCCACGGTGCTTACAAGTTCAAGCCCGGTACAAACCCTCAGTTAAGATTCGACATTCTGGAAGAGGTTGGCAAGAGACTGCCCGGATTCCCCATCGTTCTTCACGGTGCTTCCTCCGTTCCTCAGGAATACGTTAAGATCATTAACGCTAACGGCGGTGCATTAAAGGATGCGATCGGTGTTCCCGAAGATCAGCTTCGCCAGGCAGCAAAGATGGCTGTATGCAAGATCAATATCGACTCCGATCTTCGTCTTGCTCTGACTGCTGGTATCAGAGAGCATATGGCTGCTCATCCGGATCATTTTGATCCCAGACAGTACTTGAGCCCCGCAAGAGATTATGTAAAGGCTGTTGTTAAGCATAAGATTGCTGAGGTTCTTGGTTCTTCCAATATGATCTAAGGACGGTTCAGACCGACTGAATATCAGTCGTATATCAAACAGGCCCGATGGGATTCGCGAGAGTCCCGTGCGGGTCTGTTTTGGTATAGTTTATGTAAATTTAAGAACCCCTCCGATTGTTTTTTGCATGGAATGAGACTATAATAAAAGTCTGTCGGCTGTAAAAGAACGGGATCGAGGTTTGTTTTGCACCGAATGGAGCTGCCTGCGGAACGGTATCGCTTTGCAGGCTGTGTGCAAAAAAGAACAGGAGAGACTACATGCTTCAGATCAAAGACATACACAAGGAATATAAGACCGGGCCGTTAGTCCAGCGGGCGCTGGATGGCGTGAGCCTGAATTTGCGGGACAATGAGTTCGTGGCGATCCTGGGACCCAGCGGATCCGGAAAAACGACGCTTTTGAATGTCATCGGCGGGCTGGACCGCTATGACAGCGGGGATCTGGTGATCAACGGGATTTCCACGAAGAAGTATAAGGACCGGGAATGGGATTCCTATCGGAACCATACCATCGGCTTTGTGTTCCAGAGCTATACCCTGATTCCGCACCAGACGGTGCTGGCAAACGTGGAGCTGGCACTGACCATCTCCGGGATCGGGAAGCAGGAACGGAAAAAACGGGCGGCTGAGGCCCTTGCAAGGGTGGGACTGGGAGATCAGCTTCATAAAAAGCCAAGCCAGATGTCCGGCGGACAGATGCAGCGGGTGGCCATTGCCAGAGCTCTGGTCAATGATCCCGATATCGTGCTGGCAGATGAGCCCACCGGCGCCCTGGACAGCAGTACCAGTATCCAGGTCATGGAGCTGTTAAAAGAGGTGGCAAAGGACCGGCTGGTGGTCATGGTAACCCACAATCCGGAGCTGGCGCAGGATTATGCCAGCCGGATCGTGACGCTGAAGGATGGGAAGATCTTATCGGATACGAACCCGTATGAGCCGAAGGCGGAAACCATTGCTCTGTCGCAGCATAAAAACATGGGGCGTTCGTCCATGTCCTTTTTAACGGCACTGTCTCTGAGCTTTCATAATTTAAGGACCAAGAAGGCAAGAACGATCCTGACCTCCTTTGCCGGGTCCATCGGAATCATCGGAATCGCCCTGATCCTTGCTATTTCCAACGGGGTCAACGCGTACATCAAGAGCCTGGAGGAGGAAACATTGTCGGAGTATCCGCTCCAGATCACCAGTACCGGGTTTGATATTTCTTCCATGCTGGTGGCCGGAAGCGGCGGGAATGATAAGGCTGCCGGAGAAGACGGAACGGTTCATGTCATGGAAATCGTGACGAACTTCTTTCATTCTATGGAATCCAACGATCTGAAATCGCTGAAAACGTATCTGGACAGCAAAGAGAGCGGCATGGAGCCTTATACCAATGCCATTGAATACAGCTATTCGGTGGAGCCGCAGATCTATAAGGAGGAGGACGACGGTTCGGTGCGCCAGGTGAATCCGGATCATTCCTTTGATAAAATGGGAATCGGATCCTCGGCGTCGGCCAGCAGCATGATGTCCTCCATGATGAGCACCAATGTCTTTTACCAGATGCCGGCAAACAGCCGTTTATATGAAAATCAGTATGAAGTAAAAGCGGGACGGTGGCCGGAAGCAGAGACCGAGTGTGTACTGGTGCTGTCAAACAGCGGCGGAGTAAGCGATTTTGTCCTTTATACTATGGGACTTCGTGATCCGCTGGAGCTGGATGAGATGGTGGATCAGTTTTTAAAGGAAGAGAATGTAAAGGTTCCGGAGAAGCCGGAGACCTATTCCTATGAGGATTTTCTGGGTGTGGATTTTAAGCTGGTGAGCAGCACCGATTATTATCAGTATGACAGCCAGTATGATCTCTGGAAGGACAGGAGCGGCGATGCGGATTATATGAAAAAGCTGGTCACCGCCGGTGAGACGCTGACGGTGGTTGGTGTGGTACAGCCGGCAAAGGGAGCGGCCGCATCAGCTCTGACTCCGGGGATCAATTATCCGGCATCGCTGGTGACGCATGTAGCGGAGCTGGCAGGGAATACTCAGATCGTACAGGATCAGCTTGCCGATAAAACTACCGATGTTTTTAACGGATCGACGTTTGGGGAAACGCAGGAGAATGGTTTGGATATGGAATCCCTGTTTACGGTAGACGCCGATGCCATAAGAAATGCGATCAGGTTTGATGAGAGTGCCATGACGGGCGGATTAAGCGGCGGAATGGATGTTTCCGATGCCTTTTCCATGGATCCTTCGGTGCTGGATTTTGGCAGCATGGATCTTTCCGGGATTTCCATTGACCTGCCTCAGACCGGCATGAACCTGGATCTTTCGGAGCTTCTTTCCGATCTGGATCTTTCGGCTTCCGAGGATGGCTTAAAATCCATGGCGTCCAGCCTGCTGGAGGGATACAATGCCTATGCAAAGATCCATCCGGAGGCAGACTATTCCGGGCTTATGGATCAGTTCCTGAACTATCTCGGATCAGAGGAGGCAAGGACGATCCTTTCCGATCATATCAAAAAGATTATCTCCGATGCCGGCGGGATCAGGATTCCCACTGATGCGCTGCAGCAGATGATGGAGGAGCTTTTAACGGATTTCAGGCGGTTTGCCGATGAAAAGGGCTATACCGATCCGGAAAAATTTCAGGAGTATCTGCTGGAATATCTTCAGACGGATGAAGCGAGAACAATTCTGAAAAAATGGGCGGATCAGATTTTTCAGATCTCCGGGGATATCACGATTTCCGCAGATCAGATCAAAGCGCTGGCATCGGATCTCATAACCGGATACAGTGCATATGCGAAAAAGAACGGATTTGCCGATCCTGCGGATATGGGAAATCAGTTTGCAGCTTATTTAAAGACTGCAGACGGACAGAAACGGCTGATGGAGGGGATTTCCGGGACTGTGGATCTGAACGGCCTGCAAAGTCAGATCGGATCGGCGGTGGAGCGGTCCATGGCCTCTGTCATGGAATCCTATACGGGAGCGCTGTCAAGGGCTGTTGAAACGCAGATCTCCAGTGCCATGAGCCAGCTTGTCACAAGGCTTTCCAACGGAATCGCACAGACTATGCAGACGGCGATGACGCAGATGGGCAGGCAGCTTCAGGAGGCGTTAGGCACTGCCATGACTGTGGATACGGAGGCCTTTGCGTCTGCCTTTCAGGTCAATCTGGATCAGAATGATCTGAAGGAGCTACTGATGTCCATGGCGTCCTCCGGAAGTGCCAGCTATGAGGGCAATTTACAGAAGCTCGGCTATGTGGATTTTGCGGAACCGGCGACCATCTCTATTTATCCGAAGGATTTCAAAAGCAAGGAGCAGGTCATTGCCATTCTGGATGCCTATAATGACCGCATGGAAACGGAGGGAAAGGAAGAGCAGGTTATCAGCTACACCGATGTGGTGGGAACCTTAATGTCGTCGGTGACGGATATCGTGGATATTGTAAGCTATGTGCTGATCGCATTTGTGGCAATCTCCCTGATCGTTTCCTCCATCATGATCGGTGTTATTACTTATATCAGTGTTCTGGAGCGGCGCAAGGAGATCGGAATCCTTCGTGCCATCGGCGCGTCCAAACGGAATGTTTCCCAGGTATTCAATGCAGAGACTTTTATCATCGGGCTTCTGGCAGGACTGATCGGTATCGGAGTTACCCTGCTGGTGCTGATACCCGGAAATATCCTGCTGCATCATCTGACAGGGACCGGTGAGGTATCCGCCAGCCTGCCGGCGCTTCCGGCACTGATCCTGATTCTGTTAAGCATCGGGTTAACCCTGCTGGGCGGACTGATCCCGTCGAAAAAAGCGGCGAAGAGCGATCCGGTGACAGCGCTGCGGGTGGACTAAGTTATATTTTTTGACGCCGCGAAAGGAACCATGACAAACGCATGAGTAAATAAATTGTGAACACGCCCCTTTTCTGATAAAATTAAAAGAAAAGGGGTGTTGGTAT
>CAKRJM010000103.1 GCA_934351765.1 uncultured Lachnospiraceae bacterium
GTCAATGCTCTTTTTATTTGCAATCTCCCATAAATCAAGGTTTTAGAAACAAAAAAACAGGTAGAATTTGACACTACAGTCCGTTGATGTACCTTGTAAATACAAGATAAGTCACTGTTACCGTGATCACATTGGACACGGGCTCTGCCAGGAACACGCCCATGACGCCCATAAAGAACGGGAATACCAGCACCAGCGGCACCAGTACGAAGATCTTCCGCATAAGTCCGAAGATCAGGGAATACTTGGCATTTCCCATGGCGATGAACATGTGCTGGTTCACCATCTGCATACCGATCACAAAGTTCATGCAGAACGCAATACGGATCGAGGTGGTACAGGCTGCCAGAAGTGCTCCATCATTGGTAAACAGTGCTGCCACCTGCCCGGGGAAGAGCATATAGACCAGCCACAGTGTCACCGAGCAGGTCAGAGAACAGATTCTTGCATAATGGATCGTCTTTTTCATGCGGCCGTAATCGGATGCGCCCATGCAGTAGCCCACAATGGGCTGTGCGCCCTGGGTAATTCCCTGAAGCGGCATGAAAAAGATCTGGGACATGCTGTAAACAATGGTCATGCAGCCAATATACAGATCTCCGGAGGCGCTGTCCGGGCTCCAGTAGCGTAAAAGCAGATTGACCAGGACCTGAACCACACTCTCATTGAACAGAAAGATAAAGGTCGAGACACCGAGGGCGCAGATCTTTTTTGTATGGAACCAGCTGAACGCCATGTTTTTGAACCTGATCCGTACCGAAAGCCGTCTGGAGAACAATAAAAGATACAGCACCCAGACGGCGGAAACGGTCTGGGAGATCAGCGTTGCCAGCGCAGCTCCGGCGATCCCCATGTGAAGCTTGTAAATAAAGATCGGATCCAGGATCAGATTTAAGAGCGCACCGATCACCACGGTCACGGTCCCGTAAAGAGCCTGTCCCTGGGCGTTCAGAAACGAATTCATTCCAAGGCTGATCATGACCGGGATCGTTCCCAGAACATATATTTTCAGATAGGAAGAGGCATAGGGAAGTGCCTCGGCGCTGGCGCCGAACAGGCGCAGGATCGGATCACAGAACACATAGAATACCGCAGTCAGAACAGCTCCCAGGATCAGCAGGAGACTCAGAGAAAGTCCCTGAAGCTTCGCGGCTGTTTCGCGGTCGCTCTCCCCTAATTTTATAGAAAGAAGCGGTGCGCCGCCCCGGCCGATCAGATAGCTGAACGCCGAAATGATCTGAATGATGGGCATGGTAAGCCCCAGTCCCGCAAGGGCCGTCAGGCCGACGCCCTCCATGCGGCCGATGAAGATCCGGTCCACCATGCTGTACAACGCATTGACGATCTGGGCAATGGTGCCGGGAATTGCCAGCTTTAACAGGAGCGGCAGGATCTTTCCGCTTTTTAACTGCTCCTCCATGCTCGGTTTACTCATGATTGTTCCTCCAGGACAACAGCAGCCGGCAAATCCATGCCGGCTGCCATCTTTCTTTTCTTTCAGGATTTTCTGATCCCGCCTGTTTTACGCCTGCTCTGCTTTTGCCTTCTCGTCCCAGGAGTAGGTAGGATTCAGGGTCACGCTCCGCCCGCCGGATACCTCGATGGTGGTTCCGGTCATGTAGGATGCGCCCTGTCCGCAGAGGAATACCACGGGAGCTGCGATTTCCTTCGGCTCTGCCACACGGTTTAACAGCGTGCCTCTTGCATTGTAGTCCAGCTCTGCCTGAGGGATCGTTGCCTTCACTGCGGGAGTTGCTGTGAAGCCGGGCATCACACAGCAGACACGGACACCGTAAGCGGCATATTCACCGGCCAGGGTCTGGGTCAGGTTCACGATGGCGGCCTTCATGGGGCCGTACAGGGTACTTCTTCCGGCTGTGGGGCACCTCGCTGCCAGAGAACTGATGTTGACAATGGCACCGCCGCCCTGCTTCTTCATATAACGGAAGGCAGCCTGTCCACCGAATACGGCAGATTTGAAGGTCACGCCGGTGATCAGCTCGATGTCGGCATCGGTGAACTCATCGCCCTCTTTGAATACGGTGATTCCCACATTGTTTACCCAGGCATCAATCGTTCCGAACTTCGCAGCCACATGATCGGCGAAATCATACACCTGCTGCTCCTTGCTCACGTCCATGGCTTCATAATATACTTCGCCGAGAGTGCCAAGCTCCTCTGCCGCTTTCTTTAATTCCTCTTCCTTTCTTGCACAGATGGCAACCCTCGCGCCCTCCTGCAGAAACGCCTTTGCAATGGCATAACCGATTCCCTTGCTGCCGCCAAGTACCACGGCGGTTTTTCCCTTTAATCCAAGATCCATGAAAAGCTCCTCCTTTTTTACGCCTGCCGGCGCATTATTCGTTCCGGGCGGATATGCGGCTGTCCGTCATCCGACTCGTCATACTACTGTTATCATAGCACATGTTTTCCGAACGGGCAATCTGCTATCGTGCTTAGTTCACGCGAAGTTGTTTTCAAGTTAAGGCAGAACACGCTCCTGGCTGGTTTACATTCCCGCGTGCAAGCTCCAGAGCTTCGCTCTGTCGCTCGCGGGCTGGCGCCCTATCATCAGAAACGTATTCTGCCTTGCGTATGCAAGCACACGCGGCAGAACACGCTCCTGATGGCACGGCTTGTAGTTTTCGCGAAAAAAGAGGAACCCGCAAATACGGATCCCTCTTCGAATTCTTTATTCTTCAGTTGTATCTTCTTCAGCCACAGGAGCCTCTGCTTCTTCCGCTTCAGCAGTATCAGCCTCTGCTGTTTCTGCATCGGGGGCGTCTGCTTCGTGTTCCTCGGCCATGGAAAGCTCATCCATGCCGAAGTCTTCACCGAAATCCTCAGAGAGAACAATCTCATCATCGGGCTCTACATCGGTGTTCAGCTTTACGGAACGGTAACGCTTCATACCGGTTCCGGCCGGGATCAGCTTACCGATCAGTACGTTCTCCTTCAGACCGATCAGCGGATCGACCTTACCGTTGATGGCAGCTTCCGTAAGAACCTTTGTGGTCTCCTGGAAGGATGCTGCGGACAGGAAGGAGTTGGTTGCCAGGGAAGCCTTTGTGATACCAAGAAGGATCTGCTTGCCCTCTGCGGGACGCTTGCCCTCCTCGATCAGCTTCTCGTTCATCTCATCGAAGTCCAGAACCTCCATGGAGATGCCGGGCAGGATTCCGCTGTCGCCGCTGTTTTCGATGCGGATCTTCTTTAACATCTGGCGAACGATAACCTCAACGTGCTTGTCATTGATTTCCACACCCTGGAGACGGTATACACGCTGTACTTCCTGGAGCATGTAATCCTGTACGGCGCGGACGCCCTTGATCTTCAGGATATCGTGAGGATTGATACTACCTTCGGTCAGCTCATCACCGGCCTCCAGTACCTGACCGTCAAGAACCTTGATCCTGGATCCGTAAGGGATCAGATAAGTCTTGGAATTTCCGGTCTCGTTGTCGGTAACAACGATCTCACGCTTCTTCTTTGTATCTTTGATCGCGACTGTGCCGCCGAACTCTGCGATAATGGCAAGACCCTTGGGCTTTCTTGCCTCGAAAAGCTCCTCCACACGGGGAAGACCCTGTGTGATATCGTTACCGGCAACACCGCCGGTATGGAAGGTTCTCATAGTAAGCTGTGTACCGGGCTCACCGATGGACTGCGCGGCGATGATGCCGACAGCCTCACCAACCTGGACCGGCTGGCCGGTTGCCATGTTGGCACCGTAGCACTTTGCACATACACCAAGGTGGGACTTACAGCTTAAAATGGTACGGATCTTCACGGACTTGCGTCCAAGCTTATCCAGCACCTTCATGGCTGCGGCAGCCAGCTTCGGTGTACACATCTGGTTTGCCTTCACCACTACCTCGCCGGTGTCGGGATCTACGATATCCTCGGCGATGAAACGCCCTGTCAGACGCTCCTCCAGGCTCTCGATGACTTCACGGCCATCGGTGAATGCGCTGATCTCCATGTAGGGGATCGCTTTTCCAGCGCAGCAGTCATCATCACGGATGATCAGATCCTGAGATACGTCTACCAGACGTCTTGTCAGGTAACCGGAGTCGGCGGTACGGAGAGCCGTATCGGACAGACCCTTTCTTGCACCATGAGCGGAGATGAAGTACTCCAGTACGTCCAGACCTTCACGGAAGTTGGACTTGATGGGCAGCTCGATGGTACGGCCGGTTGTATCAGCCATCAGACCACGCATGCCGGCAAGCTGTTTGATCTGCTTATCGGAACCACGGGCACCGGAATCTGCCATCATGAAGATGTTATTGTATTTATCAAGGCCGGACAGCAGATCGTGTGTCAAGATTTCATCGGTCTTCTTCCAGGTCTCAACAACTTCCTTGTAACGCTCCTCCTCGGTTACAAGACCGCGGCGGAAGTTCTTTGCAATCCGGTCAACCGTTGCCTGTGCGTCAGAGATCAGCTGCTTCTTTGTCGCAGGTACGGTCATATCGGAAATGGATACGGTCATGGCTGCTCTTGTGGAGTACTTGTAGCCCATGGCCTTGATCGCATCGAGTGTCTCGGCTGTCTTGATGGGGCCGTGGGTATTGATGACCTTCTCAAGGATCTGCTTCAGGCCCTTCTTGCCTACATGGAAATCGATCTCCAGCTTGAACTCGTTCTCCGGATCGCTCCGGTCTACAAATCCAAGATCCTGAGGAATGATCTCATTAAAGAGGAACCGGCCTACGGTGGATTCTACCACACCACTCTTTACAGTACCGTCTTCCATCGTCTTTCTCACTCTCACCTTTACGCGGGAATGAAGAGTAACGGCCTTATTTTCATAAGCGAGGATCGCTTCATTAACACTCTTGAATACCATGCCTTCGCCCACAGATCCGGGACGCTCCTGGGTCAGATAGTAAATACCAAGGACCATATCCTGGGACGGAACGGCAACGGGGCCGCCATCGGAGGGCTTTAACAGGTTATTCGGTGACAGCAGCATAAACCGGCACTCTGCCTGTGCTTCTACAGACAGGGGCAGATGGACAGCCATCTGGTCACCGTCAAAGTCTGCGTTGAACGCGGTACAAACCAGCGGGTGAAGCTTGATTGCCTTACCTTCTACCAGGATCGGCTCGAAGGCCTGGATACCGAGACGATGCAGAGTTGGTGCACGGTTTAACATAACCGGATGCTCCTTAATGACATCTTCCAGAATATCCCATACTTCAGTCTGAAGACGCTCCACCATCTTCTTGGCACTCTTGATGTTATGGGTGATGCCTCTGGCAACCAGCTCCTTCATAACGAAGGGCTTGAATAATTCGATCGCCATTTCCTTCGGCAGACCGCACTGATAGATCTTTAACTCGGGGCCTACAACGATAACGGAACGGCCGGAGTAGTCTACACGCTTTCCTAACAGGTTCTGGCGGAAACGTCCCTGCTTACCCTTTAACATATCAGAAAGAGACTTTAACGGACGGTTTCCGGGGCCGGTTACGGGGCGGCCTCTTCTGCCGTTGTCGATGAGCGCATCGACAGCTTCCTGGAGCATACGCTTCTCATTGCGGACGATAATGTCCGGAGCGCCTAACTCCAGCAGTCTTGCCAGACGGTTGTTTCGGTTGATGATCCGACGGTACAGGTCATTCAAATCGGAGGTTGCAAAACGACCGCCGTCCAGCTGTACCATGGGACGCAGATCCGGCGGAATGACCGGGATCACATCCATAACCATCCATTCGGGCTTGTTGCCGGAGGCACGGAAGGCCTCGACAACCTCCAGACGCTTGATGATTCTTGCCCGCTTCTGTCCGCTGGCATCTTTCAGTGCATTTTTTAATTCTTCGGAATCCTTCTCCAGGTCGATGGCCTTTAACAGCTCCTGGATTGCCTCGGCACCCATGCCGACACGGAAGGTATTTCCGTATTTATCGTATGCTTCCCGGTATTCCTTCTCGGAAAGCACCTGCTTGTACTGGAGATCGGAGGTTCCCTTATCCAGTACAATATAAGATGCAAAGTAAAGGACTTTCTCCAGGGTTCTGGGGGACAGATCCAGGATCAGTCCCATCCGGCTGGGGATTCCCTTGAAATACCAGATATGAGATACCGGCGCAGCCAGGGCGATATGGCCCATACGCTCACGGCGGACACTGGACTTTGTTACCTCAACGCCGCAGCGGTCGCAGATAACGCCCTTATATCTGATCTTTTTATATTTCCCACAATGGCACTCCCAGTCCTTGCTGGGCCCGAAAATACGCTCGCAGTACAGACCGTCCTTCTCCGGCTTTAAGGTTCTGTAGTTAATGGTCTCCGGCTTTTTAACCTCGCCATGGGACCACTCCAGGATCTTTTCCGGGGAAGCCAGACCGATCTTGATCGCGTCAAAGGTCAACGGCTGATAGGTTTCATTCGTTGTTTCAGGCATGAGTGGTTCTCCCTTCTAAATCTATATCCATTCAGTTTCCGGTATTACTCTGCGTCATCGTCAGAATCCTCGGTATAATCATCATTTACATAATCATCATCCGCATCCTCTGTCTTTTCGCCTTCTGCGCTCACCAGCTCACCATCGCTGCTGAACTCCTGCTTCTGATAGCCCATGTCACCATAGGACTCTTCATAGTTATTGAATACCCGGTCACTGTTGATAAGCGCATTGATATCGGTATTGCCGTAATCGGTATCCTCGGCGATCTCCACTTCCTCGCCTTCCTCATCCAGCAGACGTACATCGAGGCCAAGGGACTGAAGCTCTTTTAACAGTACCTTGAAGGACTCGGGAACGCCGGGAGTCGGAATATTTTCGCCCTTGATGATGGCTTCGTAGGTCTTTACACGGCCCACAACATCATCGGACTTGGAGGTTAAGATTTCCTGCAGTGTGTAAGCCGCACCGTATGCCTCCAGTGCCCATACCTCCATCTCACCGAAACGCTGGCCGCCGAACTGGGCTTTTCCGCCGAGAGGCTGCTGGGTTACCAGGGAGTAAGGACCGGTGGAACGTGCATGGATCTTATCATCTACCAGATGATGCAGCTTCAGGTAGTGCATGTGTCCGATGGTTACCGGACTGTCGAAGAATTCGCCGGTCCGTCCGTCACGAAGACGAACCTTGCCGTCTCTGCGGATCGGAACGCCCTTCCAGAGTTCTCTGTGATCCTTGTTCTCTTCCAGGAATTCCATAACGCCGGGCTTTAACTCGCCGTCATATTTCTTCTTGAATTCGTCCCATTCCATATTGACATAATCGTTTGCCAGATCAAGGGTTCCCATGATGTCATCCTCGTCTGCACCGTCAAATACAGGAGTGGATACGTTGAAGCCAAGGGCCTTTGCAGCCAGAGACAGATGGATCTCCAGCACCTGTCCGATATTCATACGGGAAGGCACGCCCAGAGGATTCAGAACGATATCCAGCGGACGTCCGTTGGGCAGGAACGGCATATCCTCTACTGGAAGTACACGGGAAACAACACCCTTGTTTCCGTGACGGCCTGCCATCTTGTCACCGACAGAAATCTTTCTCTTCTGTGCAATATAGATGCGGACCTTCTGATTTACGCCGGGAGCCAGCTCATCGCCGTTCTCTCTGGTGAAGATCTTGGCATCCACAACGATACCGTAAGCACCGTGAGGTACCTTTAAAGAGGTATCACGAACCTCTCTTGCCTTCTCACCGAAGATTGCGCGGAGCAGACGCTCCTCAGCTGTCAGCTCAGTTTCACCCTTGGGAGTTACCTTGCCGACCAGAATATCTCCGGCACGGACCTCGGCACCGATCCGGATGATACCGCGCTCATCAAGATCCTTCAGTGCGTCCTCACCGACACCGGGAACATCTCTTGTGATCTCCTCCGGTCCCAGCTTGGTATCACGGGATTCTGCCTCATATTCTTCAATATGAACGGATGTATATACATCATCCTGAACAAGGCGTTCGCTTAAGAGAACCGCATCCTCGTAATTGTAGCCTTCCCAGGTCATAA
>CAKRJM010000104.1 GCA_934351765.1 uncultured Lachnospiraceae bacterium
GACCTGGAACGATGTGCGTACCCTTGCGGTTTACAGTCTGCCGGGTCTGGTGTTGTCCTTCTTTACGGCAAAAGCCTGTAACCTGATGGCACTGGAAGACAAGACGGCCAGAGGCCTTGGCGTCAATGTGAACCGGAGCCGGATCATCGTCTCCTGTGTGGCGGTTTTGTTAGCCGGGATCACCACCGCCGTTGCCGGAGCCGTAAGCTTCCTGGGACTGATCGTTCCTCATATCGGACGGCTTTTAGTGGGACATGACCATAAGGTGCTGATCCCCTTTTCGGCCCTCATGGGTGCGGCCCTCTATCTTCTGGCGGACACGCTGGGACGGAGCATTGCCTATCCGGCGGAGATCTCCGCGTCGGTGCTCATGGCGGTTGTAGGCGGTCCGTTCTTTATTCTTCTGTTAAGGAGGTCAAAGACCTATGGAAGTTAAAAATCTCACGTTCGGCTACGGCGATACGCCGGTGCTCCGGGATATTTCCTTTAAGATCGAGGAGGGGAAGATCACGACGCTCCTCGGCGCCAACGGCTGCGGAAAATCCACGTTATTTTATTTAATGACAAAGAACCTGACGCCGGACTCCGGAAGCATTCTGTTAAACGGAACGGATATCCGCTCCATGGGACTTCGGGATTTTGCAAGGCAGGTCTCCATCGTTCATCAGAACAACACCGCCAGCCAGGACATCACCGTGGAAAAGCTGGTGGGCTACGGGCGTACGCCTTATGCCCATATGATGAAGGGCTTTACTGGGGAAGATGAAAAGCAGGTGGAATGGGCCATGGAGGTGACCAATGTGGCCAAGCACCGGAATAAAGCTGTTTCCCGGCTTTCCGGCGGACAGCGCCAGCGTGTCTGGATCGCCATGGCGCTGGCACAGAACACGAAGCTGTTGTTCCTGGACGAGCCGACGACGTATCTGGATATCCGTTATCAGATCCAGATTTTAGAGCTGGTAAAACGCCTGAACCGTGAGTTTGGGATCACGATCATGATGGTGCTCCATGATATGAACCAGGCCATTTATTTTTCCGACCGGGTCATCGGCATGAAGGACGGGAGGATCTGTATGGAGGGCGACCCGGAGGAGGTCGTGACAGCCGGCAAGATCGAGGAAATCTACGGAATCCGTCTCCCAGTGGAAACCATCAACGGAAAGAAGTTCGTACTGGCGGTATGATCCGGGCGAACCTACAAGGAAACCATAAAAAGAGGAAAAGACTATGATAAACAAACGACTGATCGGTCTCGTCCCCGATTCCATGAGCTATATCAAGAAGCATGTGCTGGTCAAGTGGATCTCCCTTGCCTTTAACATTCTTCTGATCTTCGCAGTCTGTGAATACCTGCAGCAGCTTCTGGTGGGAAGAGCGGGAGCGAAGGAGACGGTGATCACGCTGGCAGTGATCCTGGCCTCCATGGCGGTGCGTGCCGTCACAACGAAAGCCTCGGTCCGGCTGAGCTTTCTGGCTTCCAAACAGGTGAAAAAAAGTCTGCGGCAGCAGATTTATGAAAAGCTTTTAAAGCTGGGCGCTTCCTATGCGGAGCAGATCCCCACCTCCGAGGTGGTACAGATCTCCGTGGAGGGCGTGGAGCAGCTGGAAACCTACTTCGGCGCGTATCTGCCCCAGTTTTTTTACTGCATGATCGCTCCCTTTACGTTATTTCTTGTGCTGGCCTTTGTAAGCCTGAAGGCAGCCATTGTCCTGCTGATCTGCGTGCCGCTGATCCCAATCTCCATCGTAGCGGTCCAGAAGATCGCCAGGAAGATCATGGGACGGTACTGGGGACAGTACACGGTCATGGGAAATACCTTTCTGGAAAATATCCAGGGACTTACGACTCTGAAAATTTATCAGGCGGACGGCTGCAAGCATGAGGTCATGAACGAGGAAGCGGAAAAGTTCCGGAAGGCGACCATGCGTCTTCTCGTCATGCAGCTCAACTCCATCACAGTCATGGATCTGGTGGCATACGGCGGAGCGGCCCTCGGCATCATTCTTGCCGTTTCGGAGTTCGGCGCGGGGAAAATAAGCTTTGACGGCTGTCTCGCCATCATTCTGTTATCGGCAGAATTTTTCCTGCCCATGCGGGCACTGGGCTCTTTCTTCCATGTTGCCATGAATGGTATGGCGGCCAGCGAGAAGATCTTCCGTCTTCTGGATTTTGAGGAGCCGGAGGTACAGAACGGTGTCATCGATCCCGAAAACTGCGGAATTGCCTGTGAAAACGTCCGTTTTTCCTATGAGGCGGAGCGTGAGATCCTCCATGGAGTTTCCCTCTCGTTCCCGCAGGGCAGCTTTACGGCAATCGTAGGCGAGAGCGGCTGCGGAAAGAGTACCCTGACAGCAATTCTCATGGGACGAAACCGCGGTTATTCCGGTTCCATCACCATCGGCGGGCAGGAGCTTTCGTCCATCAGCGAAAAGAGCCGTATGGAGAATCTGACGCTGGTAAGCCATGACAGCTATATCTTCCGCGGCACGGTCCGCGACAACCTGCTTCCGGCGAAGCCCGACGCTTCGGATGAGGAGCTGTGGCAGGTGCTCGACCGGGTCAACCTGGCAGAGTTTTTAAAGAGCGAAAAGGGACTGGATACGGTGCTCCAGGAGAACGGCTCCAACTTCTCCGGCGGACAGCGCCAGCGTCTTGCCCTTGCCAGAGCACTGCTCCATGACACGCCGGTTTATCTTTTCGATGAAGCAGCCTCTAACATCGATGTGGAGAGTGAGGCAGATATCATGGCCCTGGTCCATGAGCTGGCAAAGAAAAAGACGGTGATCCTGATCTCCCACCGCCTTGCCAATGTGGTAAAGGCCGATCGGATCTATGTCATGGAGAGCGGTTCCGTTCCCGAGGATGGAACTCATGATGAATTGTTAAAGAAAAATGGCATCTATCGGAAGCTCTGGGACAGCCAGCAGGCGCTGGAGCAGTACGGCATGAGCGGAAGCAGCGGAATGAAGGAAACGAAGGGAATGAAAGGAGGGGTACGATGAAGCACAGAAGCAATCTGAATCTGGTGGGACGGCTCCTGGCTCTGGTGAAGCCGCTTCTTGCGGCGGAGCTCGCGGCGATCCTCATGGGTGTTGCCGGTTGTGTGTGTGCCACCTTTTTGACCATCTTCGGAGCATACGGGGTACTGGGGCTTCTTGGCTTTTCAGTTCCCATGACGCAGAAAACGATTTACACCTGGCTGGTTATCTTTGCGGTATGCCGTGGCTTTTTAGGTTATGCGGAGCAGTACTGCAACCATTATATTGCTTTCCATCTCCTGGCGCTTCTGCGGGACAAGATGTTCACGGCTCTGCGCCGTCTCTGCCCGGCGAAGCTGGAGGGAAAGGACAAGGGAGATCTGATCAGTATCATCACCGCTGATATCGAGGCGGTGGAGCTGTTTTATGCTCATACGATTTCACCGGTGTCTATTGCGTTTATCATGTCCGTGATCATGGTGATCTTTATCGGAAGCTTTCATGTGCTGGCCGGTGTGATTGCGGCCATTGCGTATTTCACCGTGGGTGTGCTCCTTCCTCTGTTCATTACGAAAATGGGCGGGGACAAGGGCATGGATTTCCGCCGCCGCATGGGGGCACTCAACGGCTTTGTGCTGGACAGTCTGCGCGGATTAAAGGAAATTTTACAGTATGGAAAGGGCGAGGAGCGGCTGGAGGCCATCAATGCCCGCACCGATGATCTGGCGGGCCGGGAGGAGATCCTGAAGAAGGAAAATGCCTTCAACAGTGTCCTTTCGGGAACTCTTGTGTGGGTATTCTCCGCCATTATGCTGTTTGTCTGCGCCGGACTTTACCGTGCCGGAAGGGTGGACTTCACCGGTGTTCTGGTTCCCTTTGTGGCCATGCTCGGCTCCTTCGGGCCGGTGCTCGCCCTGGCGAGTCTGGGAAGCGGACTGCAGCAGGCCTTTGCGGCAGCCAACCGGATCCTGGATATTTTAGATGAGGAGCCCCAGGTTCCCGAAAAGGAAACCGGCGAGGCGCTTTCCGCCTTTACCGGGGCGGAGGCAAGAAACGTGAACTTCGCTTATGATACGGAGCAGATCCTTACGGATTTCTCTATGGAGGTGCCGAAGAACCAGATCATCGGGATCGTGGGAAAGAGCGGTTCCGGAAAATCCACGCTGCTAAAGCTGTTCATGCGGTTCTGGGACGTGGATAACGGTGAGCTGCTGATCTCCGGAAAGAACGTCTCCACAGTGCGGACAAAGGATCTGCGCAGCATGGAGAGCTTTGTGACACAGGATACGCAGCTGTTCCATGATTCCATTGAACATAATATCAGGATCGCCAGACTTTCGGCCAGCCGGGAGGAGATTGAGGAGGCCTGCAAAAAGGCGTCGATCCACGATTTCATCATGACGCTGCCGAAGGGCTACGATACCAACGTGGGTGAGCTGGGGGACAGCCTTTCCGGTGGTGAGCGCCAGCGGATCGGCTTGGCAAGAGCCTTCCTCCATGAAGCACCCTTTGTGCTTCTGGATGAGCCAACCAGTAACCTGGACAGCCTGAATGAGGCTGTGATCTTAAAGTCCTTAAAGGAATCCGGCACAGACCGGACAATTATCCTGGTATCCCATCGGGAGTCCACCATGCGGATCGCCGATACGGTATACCGGGTTGAAAACGGAAGGAGAAGTTAAATGAAGATTCGCTGGGAACCGTTTAAAGTCAAGGATATTGCATTTCTCGCCGTCATGGCGGCGCTTCTGATCCTCTGTGCCTGCGTGGCCATGCCGTTCATGGCGGTACCCATCTTCGGGCTCCGGAACATGGCGACGGCTCCTTTTTACGGAATTTTTGGAGTGATCGCTCTGTTAAAGGTACGGAAGCCCGGTGCGCTGACACTTCTGATCACGTTCAATGCGGCGATCCTTCTGATGATGAGCCCGGTCATGTTCATCAACAATTTCGGAAGTGTCCTGGTGGTGGAGCTTCTGATCCTTTTGATCTTCCGTTCCTATGAAAGTGACAGGGCAATCATTCTGGGCGCCGGGCTGGTGATCCCGTGCACCCTCCCCGTTTCCATTCTGTTCAGCCGTTTCCTGTACGGGAAGGAGATGAGCCAGGTGGTGAACGGAAAGCCGGTCTATGTGGTGTTAGCCTGCATCGGAACGGTGGTATTAAGCTTTGCGGGCACGGCCATCGGCATGAAGATCGGAAAAGAATTAAAGAAGGCAGGGAAGTTAAAATGATGGGAAACCGGGAACGATTTGCGGCGGAAAAGCCGCTGTATCCGCTTCTTTGCCTGCTGTCCACGATCTGCTTTTTAGTGGGCGGCATGCTGCTGGCAAGGCGGGCGTATTTTTCCGCCTTTCTGGCGGAGCTTTGTGTGTTTTATCTGCTGTTCGGATACTGGCGGCCGCTGTTTGCCTCGGTGTTTCTGTTTATCCCGGTGAGTCTGTTTTTCGTCCTGCTCTCCTGCCTGATCAACCGGAATTTCCATGTTGCCCTGTCCATGGGAACCCGTGTGTTCCTGGTGGGGATCTGTGCGGTTCCGGCCCTGGGCATGGCGCAGATCCGGCTGATCCGCAACATGAACCAGCTGCATTTCCCGAAGATGCTGACGCTCGGCATGCTGATCGCAGTCCGTTTTGTGCCGGTGGTGGGCAGTGAGGTACGCCAGATCCGTGAGGCCATGAAGACCCGCGGCGTCCGCGCCTCCCTCTGGAATTTCAGGTGCTTTTACCGGGCCCTCCTGATCCCGCTGATCATGCGTCTCATCAACATTTCCGACACCTTGTCGCTCTCTCTGGAAACCAGGGGCTTCGAGCTGGAAAATACGCCCGTCACTGTCTACGAGCCTGTGCAGTTTACGCTTCGAGATGGCCTGTATCTGGCCGGAATGATCGCGGTGCTGGCAGGGAATCTGGCATTCCTGCCGTAGGAAGGGCGCGGATTCGATTTTTCTCCGCCGCAGTCAAGCCGCTTTTGCCGCCGTGGCGGTTCGCTGGCGAAGCAGGGGCGGAAAGCGAGACAGAACTCTGGAAGCGCCGCTTCGAGTCGAGGAACGCTTTTGATAACCGTTCCTCTCCACTCGCTCGGAGACGGCTCCTGTAAAGCCGTCTCCGTCTTCCGGTTCTGCCCCGTTTCCTGCCTGCCCTGCAGCGCTCACCTTTATGCGGCCGAAGCCGGCTCGCCTGCGGCGGTGCAGAGAATCCGAAATCTAGACAGGAGTAAAACGCAGAACTGGATATTTTGCCTGCGGAGGTAGGAAGTACTGGTTTTATGAAGACATGAGCAGGAGCGTTCAGGCTGTATTGAAGTGAGCGCTGAAAAGCAGCTATGAGACGACGCAGGTGGAGGGGAGTCTGGCGCGGCTTTACAGGAGCCGCGTCCAGAGCGAGTGGAAAGGAAATGTCATTAGGACATTTCCTTGACTCGAAGCGGTGATTCCCGGAACGGCGCCGTCGAATAACCTGCTTTGCCAGCGAACGGAATCGACAGCCATGGCGCACTGCTCATGTTGAATGCAGCCCGAGAGGCCAGCGCCGCAGCCGACAGGCAGCCTGCAGAGGCGCCATATAGTATGTTTAGAAAGAAAGGAATCTGCCATGCCAGCTATTGAAGTGAAACAATACCGGGTCGCATACGGGGAGGGAGAGACTCCTGTTCTGGAGGACTGCAGCCTGACACTGGATTACGGAGAGTTTGTTCTTCTGTCGGGGCTGTCCGGCTCCGGCAAGTCCACCCTTCTTTCCTCCATCAACGGAATTATTCCGAATGCGGTTCCAGGCGTCCAGTCGGGGGAGATCCTGGTGGACGGGGAGAGCGTGTTGGGAAAGAAAATTTCCGAAATCTCCAGAAGGGTCGGCAGTGTACTTCAGAATGCCGACAGCCAGATTGTCCATATCCGCGTGGAGGACGAAATCGCCTTTGGCTGTGAAAACCGGAATCTTCCCCGGACAGAAATCAGAAGCCGGGTGGAGGAGGCGTGCCGCATGATGCAGCTTGACAAAAGCTGGGCAACGCAGACCCTTTCCGGTGGGCAGAAGCAGCGGCTGATCACAGCCTCAACCCTTGCTATGGGACAGAAGATCCTGGTGTTTGACGAGCCTCTGGCAAATCTGGATACCGAGGGGGCTCATATGCTTCTGAAGCTGTTAAAGAAGCTTACAAGGGAAGAAGGATATGCGGTCCTGTTTGTGGAGCATCGGCTGGATGTGGTGCTGCCCTATGTGGATCGGGTGCTCTGGATGGAGAACAGGAGGATCCGGGAAATACCGGAGCATGAGTGGGACGAGATGCAGGGGCGCGGACGGCTGGCGGATGACGGAGCGGTTCCGGCATCTCCAAAGCCTTGCCTGAAGGCCGAGCATGTGGCTTTCCGTGCCGGGGAGCGGGAGATTTTAAAGGATATCAGCTTTGAACTGTACCAGGGGGAACGTCTGGTGATCCTGGGGGAGAATGGCTGCGGAAAAACGACACTGCTGAAAATTCTGGCAAGGCTCCAGAAATCCACAGGCGGAATTGTCCGACAGGAGCTGGACGAAAAGCTGGGCCGGAAAGGCTCGGCAAAGTGGTTTCGTACCGCCGGTTATGTTTATCAGAACCCCAATTATCAGCTTTTCATGCCCCAGGTGGAAAGCGAGATCGGCTATCAGTCGGAGAGTCGTGAAAACACGACACAGTGCATGGAGGAATTTGATCTGGAGGAGCTGGCAGAGCGTCATCCACAGTCGCTTTCGGCGG
>CAKRJM010000105.1 GCA_934351765.1 uncultured Lachnospiraceae bacterium
ATCAAAGGCTTCCTCAAAGATCCGCCGAAATACCGTCGGTATATAGGACGCATTGATCCCGATGACCACAAAAGATACAAGAATATAGGCAATTCCCATAAACGGCACCATGGTCGAAGTCACCTTTACGATCCTGGAACCGCCGCCCAGCAGGCACCAGCCCGCCAGAACCGCCAGGATCCCGCCGATGATCCAGGGCGTCACTGCCGGATCATAAAACAAAAATCCGGAAAACGTGGACTGGAGATTGTAGGATGCCAGCATATTGAAACCAAAGGCATAGGTGGCGATCATGGAGATACAAAACAGGATCGCCAGCGGCCGGCTGTGAAGCGCCGCCTCGATATAATAAGCCGGGCCGCCGTAACAGCTTCCGTCCGCTCCCCGCTTTTTATAGATCTGCGCCAGCGTGCTTTCTGTCATCGCCGATGCACTGCCGATGATGGCAATGATCCACATCCAGAACACAGAGCCGAATCCGCCGATACAGATGGCAGATGAAACACCGATGATATTGCCCGTCCCCACCCGGGACGCCGTGGAGACCATCAGTGCCTGGAACGAGGACATCTTCTTTTTATCCTCAGGCTTTTCCATGATGGCACGGCAGGCTTCGCCGAACAGGCGGATCTGCGGCAGCTTCGTCCGGATCGTAAAATAAAGCCCAGCTCCGATCAGTAATATGATCAGAAGCCGGTTATACAAAAAAGAATTGATGGCATTGATGGCCGTTTGAATCATAAGCTTCCTCCGTTTTTCTGTATACACGGTTCAAATGGTCATGATGCTCCGTCCTGATCCTGCGGAGCCTTCTTCTCAGTTTCAGGCTCTGCTTCCGCCTGCTTCCGCTCCCGGACTTCTGTCCCGTTTTCCGCCTGCTTCCGCTCCCGGATCAGCTCCAGCGCCTGCCGCACCTCTTCCTCCGCTTCCTCCTTGGCCAGCACCCTTGCATAGGAAACCGTCCGCACGATGTTGACGATCAGGATCACCGCCAGCGGCACAAGAATCACCGGAATGAATATCAGCGGATTGGATATGAGTCTGGAAAGCTTTCCCAGGAGATAGGAGGAGCCGACCACCTTTCCCAGAAGTCTTCTGGAATCAGCGTCATACTGATCCCGGACATTATTGGCATCCCCCCTGGTCACATAGACATAATGACCGTCCTCTTCCCGTACCTCTACAACCCGGTGCGTATTCAGTGCCCCGTCCAGTCCCGGATCTGATGAATAAAAGGAAATCACATCTCCCGGCTCAATATCTGCCGGATCTGTTTTCCGCACAAACACCATGGTGTCGGTGGGATAGGTGGGGGCCATGCTGCCGGTGGTGATCCGCAGGATCTGCCAGCCGAACACCGTCGGTGCTTCTCCCGCCGGAGTGAACAGTACTGTCACCAGCGCAAACACCGCCACGGCGATCATCAGCACCGAAATCACGTTGATCAATGTCAGAATAAGTTTTTTTATCTTCAATTACTGCTCTTCCTTTTTACAGCTCTTCCTTTTGGTCATTTTTCCGGTCTCTTCGTTCCTTTAAGCGGGTCACCAGATATTTGGACAGGCTGTTGGCTTCTGACTTTGCATTGGCCTTTTCCTTTTCTTTTTCCGCCTGGGCCGCCTGCTTTTCTGCCCGCTGGACCATGCGGGCCGCTTCCTTTCTGGTGGAATCCGCCTCAGCTCTTGCCTGCTCTGCCTCGGCCCGTACCTTAGAAGCGGCTTCTTCTGCCGCTTTCCTTGCCTGCTCTGCCGCCGCGATAGCTTTCTGCTTTTCCGCTTCCGCTGCCGCGATAGCTTCCTGCTTTTCGGCTTCCGCCGCCGCGATAGCTTCCTGCTTTTCGGCTTCTGACGCCGCGATGGCTTCCTGCTTTTCGGCTTTTGCTGCCGCGATAGCTTTCTGCTTTTCGGCTTCTGCCGCCGTAATGGCTTCCTGCTTTTCGGCTTCTGCCGCCGTAATGGCTTCCTGCTTTTCGGCTTCCGCCGCCGCGATAGCTTCCTTCTTTTCGGCTTTTGCTGCCGCGATAGCTTCCTCCTTTTCGGAATCTGCTGCTTCCATGACTTTCTGCGCTTCCTCACGGGCCGCATCGATGCTCTGTCTTGCTTCCAGATTGGCCCGCTTCATAGCCTCTTCCAGCGCTTCCAGCTTCCGTTTTGCGGCCTCCTGCTTTTCTGCCGCATCACTGCGCTCTGTCTCCAGCGTCTGCTCCAGCACGGCACGTTCTGCTTCTGTCCGGGCATTTACGCCCTCCTGATATTCCAGCTGTCCCTGAAGGGAGCTAAGCTGTCTTTGCAGGGAGGCAAGGCTTTCCTCCAGCTCTTCCCGGCGTGCTGTCTCTTCCGCCAGCTTTTCTTCCGCGGCAAGCTGCGCCTCGGTAACCTCCTCTACGAAGACCCGACGCACCTCCACATCGGGAAGATTCCGGTCCTCGACGATTTCTTCTTTGATCTCCTTGATGAACTTCGGCTTCACCGGCTCCCGCTTTTCTGTGGCCAGCTCCGTCATGGCACGTGGATCCGACTCCAGCAGACTCTTGAATACCGTGTAGTTACTGATGAAGTTCATATACATCTGGAGCTGATACTCTTCATCGAAGGCCAGCGCCGTATCCTGCTCCTCGATGGTGTAGCCAATCTCGTCATAGCCTTCCATGAACTGCCACAGCTTGTAGCAGGTACGGTAATCAGGATCCTTCATCATCAGGTTGGTCCGCTGGATCGGGCTTCGTACCCTGGAGCAGCCGTTCATGATATCGCAGAACGAGCTTGTCCGCAGCACTCTTGCCAGACGGCGCACACGGTCGATCCGTTTGAAGACGTCCATGTGATCCGCGTCATTCTCCACGGTACTCTGCCGGTTTTTAATACTCATCTCCACCCGGTAGGAAATTTCCTCATAGGCATCATCCACTTTGGTCTGCATGCTCATGACATTGCAGGTCTCGTCCCCGGTGGACCAGAAGATCACGTCGGTGCGCTTGTCCACGAACGCAAACAGACGCTGGATCAGATGATACACAAACCGGTTTTCATACAGGTCATAGCTCTCCTCGATCGTACTGTTGAGGACATGGGTAGGCTGGATCTCACCAGCCGCATTGGTTCCGACAAACCGGGTGTTCTGGCTTAAATGGCGTACACTGTCCGCCGTGATCTTTTTCGCCAGTGCCACCGGAACGACCTCCTCGGAGGACTTGATGAACCGTCTGGGCTTATCCACAATGTTGAAGATCGCTTCGATGCCGTCCTCGATCACCGTGAGCCACTGTTCATCTACCACCTTATGGAGAATCCGTTTTTTCTGTTCGAGAGTATTATCCCCCGCCTGAACCATTTCAAACAGATACTGGAAATACCGGTCGTCTTCCACCGCCTGTTCAACGCTGCTTGTATATTTCTCGTATAATTCGCCTATTGTATCCGCCATCGCTTTTCCTTCCTGCTTCTCTTCTCGGTTTCACGCGGTACGCCACAGACGTTCTGCTTCGCAGAACACGCCGCTTCGGACTTTTAGTACATTGTCTTGATCCGTTCCAGATATGCTTTACTGTCGTTCATGCCTGCAGGACCAAATATCTTTTCCATGTAGTCCATCAGGCCAGTGATTTCGTCGCGGATGAAGGTGATATTCATGCTTTCGAATTTCTTCAGCACCTTTCTTGCCACAATGTAGTCCATGGCATCAAGCTCGGTGCCGCCGCAGGCCACATAAACCGGAATGAACTCGTACATCTGCTTGATAATACGATTTCCGAAGGAAAGGCGGAACCTGGTCTGCAGGTAGTTGTCCAGCTTCTGCATCTTCTCTATCATCTCGCTGCTGATGGGATGCTCCACCTTGGCCTTCTGGAACAGATATTCCAGATGCTCCGCCGTAATATGGCAGGGCTCCACCGGATCGCAGGTGAAGGCATCTGCACGCTCGTTGAGCTCAATGGGCATGGCCCGGTCATAAACCTTATCGGTAATGGTGAATGTGGAGTCATCATTATTTGCCGTTCCGATGAACCAGGTGGAATCGGAAACATGGATCTTTCCGCCGTCCAGCAGCTTTGGATCGCCCTCCCATGCGGTCGGAACAAGATCCAGAGTCCACTCGTCATGGCTGGGCATTTCCAGCACCGACAGGATCTCTGCAAAATAATATTCAATTCGGGCGATGTTCATCTCATCCAGCACGATCATGGACGGATCGGGACGGTAATTGGCCTCATACAGTGCCCGCAGGAATTCGGTTTCGTTAAACCGCTTGGAAAACTCGTTGAAATAACCAAGGATCTCGGAACGATCCCGGTAGGACGGCTGCACCGAAACGATAGTCGCCGGGTTATCCAGGTAATGGCTGAAGGAATAAGGGAGGCTGGTTTTACCGGTACCGGAAATCCCCTCCAGGATCAGCAGCTTGCTGGCTGCCATGCCTGCCACAAACCGCCGTACAATTTCCCGGGTATAATATAAGCCCATCTGACTGGCCGCAAAAAGCCGGTAGCCTTCAGCAAACTCTTCCAGCGTGATCTGGCTGTTATAAACAGGAGGCTGGAATGCCGCATATTTCTGATCCACCAGGCAAAGCTTGGGAAAACGGATCGCGCCTCCGGTGTTGGGATCCTCCAGAACAGCTTTCAGTGTGCCTCCGGCCATGACCATGGCAGACTTTCCGCCCTTTCCCATGACCATACTGCCTGGCTCTGTACTCTCCGCCGTCATGGCTGCTTCCGCACCTGCCCCCACTCCGGTCACATTCTCCACCGTCGGGATCACATCATCGGTAAGGGCCGATGCGCCCATATAGGGAATCCGCCCGGTTCCGCCCATGGCGTTGACCTTCAAAGCCAGAATACTGTTCTTCTCCTCCATGAGATCCAGCACCTGCTTGTTGAGGCGGCCGATCTCCCGGTAAAGGGCACTGTTGTCTGATTTATCGGTCTTTAACTGATGATGGAGGATGATCCGGCGCACGATCAGAACAATGATCAGAACCGGAATGGCGATCAGGATCAGCATAAGAAGCACCGATAAGATCTTTCCAGGTATGCTCAGGGTCGGGAAATACGTAAGAAAGATCTTAAAATAATCAATCCAGCCAGTGATGAAGACCTTTAACAGTGCCGCCCCAAGCGCCGCTAGATAATATACGACCTGCGATAAGATCTCATAGGCAAACTTAAAAAATTCACTCACAGCTTTGTCCTCCTAGTTCAGACGATCCGCGTCTTCTTTTGCTGCCTTTGCCTCCTCCAGCTCTTTCTGAGCCTTTGCACGGAGCGCCTCGGCCTCCTCTTTTATCCTTCTGGCTTCCTCCAGTGCTGCTTCCGCCTCGCTCTTTGCCGCTCCGTCCGAAGCTGCCTTCGCCTGTGCCGCTTCTTCCACAGCTACCGTCTTTTTCAGGCGGATACTGATCATGATCAGGTTATAAACCTGATAAATGAAAAACAGCAGCATAGGCAGCACGATCACCACCAGGAATCCCACGCTTCCGGAGAGGAAATCCATGATCTTTCCGGCTCCTGGGATCCTTCCGCTGTATTTTCCGACAATGTCGCCGTCGGAGATCACATGAAGATCGGCAATTCCGTTGTTGTTATCGCCGATGGTCGTATAGCTTCTGACATCTCCCACCGACTCTATGCTCTGGATTCTATGAGTGTTCAGCGCATATTCATTGTCGATGATGGTATGGAAACAGATGATGTCGCCCTCCTTCAAAGAAGAGGTATCGCATTTTTTCACAAAGATCAGGTCGCCGGATTTAAAGGTCGGTACCATGGAATCGGACCGCACCACCAGAGGCGTATACCCCAGCAGATTCGATACATGCTGATTATCCTTTGTCGCCATGGTCGTAAAAGCATACAGCGCCGCCAGAAGAATTATGATCCACAGGATCACACTGATCACAATAGCTGCCACTCGTTTGCAAACTTTCATTTCTCATTCTCCCTTATGTTTTTTATGATTCTTCCTCTGGCTGTACTCCTGTGAATCTCAGCCGTATGGCATAATCAGCTTCCTTCAGTGCATCGGTACACGCCGGATCAGTTCCCTCCAGCCAGATGTGCACCTCTACCGCCTTGTCCACTCCTGCTTTCAGGAAAAACATGGAATTGTCTTCATCCGTTTTCATCTGCGCCGCATCAGGCAGTCCGAAGGTTTTTTCATTGCTGTTTGTAACACTCACGCTTCCCATGCCCGGATCATAGATCCAGTCAGTCCCGTCCGCCGTAAACGAGATCCGCATGGCCGCCGGAAGTCCCGGATTTTCTGAGCTTACCAGGGTTCCGTCACCGGCCCCTGCGCTGCTGTCCGCGCTTGTTAAATGAACCGTCATATCCTTTTCCGCCATAAAATGAAGGGTAAAGGTAAGATAGGCGCCCTTCGTGTCCGGAACCTCCTGCCCCTTTTCATAGGTGAAGGTTTTCCGGTCGCCGGTTGTCACCGGCTCCAGCGGTGTTTCTTTCATGGAAAAGCCCTTATCCCGCTGCATTCTTGCTGCAATGGCTTCAAAGGATAAGGTTTTTACATACTGATCAATGGTGGCGTGGGAATCCAGATCCATACGGAGATCCACATCCGCCACAATGTCCAGGCTCATGGTCCGGACTCTCGTATTATCTGCGATGGAAAACCAGGCCACCGTCGCTGCTGTGATCGCCACCAGCGCCAGAAGCACTAACAAAATCGAGGTATAGACCCGGTTCCGTGCTGCCCGCTTCCGCTTTTCCGGACTGATTGTTACATCCGGTGCGTTTCTTTTATCCGGTTTCGTCTGTATTCGTTTCCCTGTCTGCTTCATCGGCCTGCCCCCTCACTGAGTAATCCGTAGAATGCCAGGTTCAGATCCGCAGCCTGAAATTCCACCGCGTCCGAACAGTCGGGATCACAGCCTTCCAGATAGAAGTAAAGATCCAGGGAATAGATCCTGCCAGGCTCCATGGAAAGAAGCGCCTTGTCCGGGACAGAAATCTGTCCGTTTCCGAAGGAGACCGTATAAGCCGTTACCGGTTCACTGGGGTCTGCCGCCGCCTGAACCGTACCGTTTTGACAGGAAAGCACCTGCCCCCGGCTCAAAAGCTGTCCGTTCAGCATCGTATTATCCACCTGGCTGCTTCCGGGATTCTCCGTCTCACTGAGCCGCAGGATCACCCGGGAAGAATCGTCTTCCTCAAAGACCAGACCCAGCCTTGCCGCATTGAGCATCATGCCTCCGTCGTTTCTTGCCAGAAGTCCCTCACTCTGATCCAGATACAGATTCATGCGGCTGCCCGCCGGCAGTCCGTCCCCCACAGCCCGCAGATAGATCCGCCCGTGATAATACCGTGTCTCGTCCTCCACCGGCTGAAACGAAGCTGCCATTCCGGAGACGGTCACCGGTGCATAGACAAATTGCTGAAGATCTGCCGTTGAAACCGGAAGAAGCTCCCCCGCATCTGTCCGGTTCACCTGGACAATGGGGGCCGGCTCCATGCTCTGAAAGCTGCTGCCGCCCGAGCTGCTGATCTGTAATTCCAGGTTTTCTTCTCCTGTCCTTGCCGATGCCAGTCCTGTTTCCACCTGCCGGTTTGATGTAAACCAGGCATAGGTTGCCGCCGCCATGGAAAGCAGCACCAGAACCGCCGCAAATCCGAATAACCATGTTTTGAATGAACGTTTCATTCGTTTCTCTCCTTAGCCTTAGGTCCCCTCTTCTACATCTATTCCCCTGCGTCCACTCC
>CAKRJM010000106.1 GCA_934351765.1 uncultured Lachnospiraceae bacterium
GTTCTCCTGTCGGCTCACTTCCGGGATCACCTTCGGAAGCACATCGGACACCCGCTCATAGATCACCAGATTGGCCTCATAATCGGTGGGATGATGTTCATCCGTGATAAGCACCAGCCGATCTCCCGTATAATACTGACGAAACCGCTTTGTCATGTACGCATCCAGATGGGTCCCGACCACCAGAAGCATATCTGCGGTCTCTGTCTCTTCCGCCACTCTGGTCACCAGGCCATTGTCCAGCATTTCTCCGGCAAGGAGAATTCCCGGACGGATTGCACTTTGACATTTATCACAGTGAGGAATTCCCTTAGACTGCATAATATATTCCGGAGGAAACTTTTTCCCGCACTGTGTACAGGTATTCCGGAACAGATTTCCGCACAGCTCGATCACGTTTTTGCATCCTGCTTTCTGATGAAGTCCGCTGATGCTTCGTGTCGCGATCGCCACCCTTCCGCCTTCCGCTTCTTTCTGTCGTTCCAGCCTTGCCAGTGCCTTATGAGCGACATTCGGCTTTGCATCATAACGAAGCTTCAGGACCTCTTCCTTGTAAAATTTATAAAACGATCCGGGACGGCTGGCATAAAACGCTGCACTTAAAAAATCCTCCGGCGAATATCCATATCTTGCCTCAATCTGGTACGCATATGGTTCATCCCGAAAATAAGAGATCCCTGATTCCCGGATCATCCCCATACCGCTTAATACCATGATCTTCCGGCTTTCCGCCAGCATCTGCCTTAAAATTTCATACGCCAAACCATATCACCTCTCTCATTCACTCCCGTAAGTTTACACCGTTCCTTATTATATACGATTTTTTCAGAATAGGAAAGCCCTATTTTCGGAAACATGAGATCTCTCCCCGGAAAATGCGTCCCGAAAAACCAAAAGGCAAAACACCGGATACTCCATCGTGTTCTGCCCTTCTTATATTTTTTCTAAAGAGAAACCTGCCATTGTGCAGATTTTTGTCTCAGAACAGCGGTGCCAGAATACGAAGCACCGCATCGAGCAGACTTCCGAACAGTCCGCTCCGGCATTCCCGGATGGAAACCGGCCGGCTCTCCCGGATCGTTGCCATCGCGTCCCGCTTCAGATCCAGGACGGCATCATTCCGATATAAAAAGGTTCCGCATTCAAAATGAAGATACAGACTCCGATAATCCATATTGATGGTTCCCACTACTGCATACTCATCATCACAGACATAGCTCTTTGCATGAATAAATCCGGGCGTATATTCATAGATCTTCACACCGGCCTTCAGCAGCGGAACATAGTTGGAGCGGGTCAGACGGAATACCAGCGGCTTGTCCGGAATTCCAGGTGTGACAATCCGCACATCGACCCCCCGCTTTGCAGCAAGCGTAATTGCCAGCTTCATCTCATCATCCACGATCAGATAAGGCGTGAAAATATAACAGTAATGCTTTGCCTGGCTGAGGATCCCGATATAAACATTTTCTGCCACTGTCTCATTATCTAACGGTGAATCTCCAAACGGATGAACATATCCCGTCCCGGCAAAAGGCTCCGGATGATGGACATGTGGCATAAACTGCTCCAGACGGTGATCCTCCTTCCGATAGGCATTCCACATTTCCAGAAACATCAGCGTAAAATTCCAGACGGCCTCCCCCTTCAGACGTACGCCGGTATCCTTCCAGTGACCGAATCGCTTTTTCACATTGATATATTCATCTGCCAGATTGACCCCACCGGTAAACGCCGTATGTCCATCAATCACCAGGATTTTCCGGTGATCCCGGTGGTTCATTACCATGGAGCGGAACGGCCCGATCCGGTTAAACGCCATACACTTGATTCCCCGTCGTTCCAGCTCCCGGTCATATTCCCTGGGCAGCAGCGTGGCACAGCCCATATCATCATAGATCAGCCGCACATCAACGCCCTCGGAAACCTTTCGTACCAGGATCTCCAGAATCCGGTTCCACATGACTCCCTCGCCGATGATGAAATATTCCAGAAAAATATAATACTCCGCCTGCTCCAGATCACAGATCATGTCTTTGAACATCGCTTCCCCGGATGGATAATACTTCACCGCCGTGTCCTTATGAACCGTATAATCGCTGACATTTTTCAGATAGGAGCAGATTCCGGCCGCCCCGGCATCTGCTGCCCGCATTTCGTCCAGGGTTGTTCCGTCATCCTGAAACTCCCGCTCCATCTGAAGGTGTTCCGCATCCAGACGCCGTCTCATCTTTTTCGACGGATTTTTATCGCCGAAAAACAGATACAGGATCCCGCCAAACAGCGGAAGACTGACGATCAGAATGATCCAGGCGATCTTATATGCCGAGTTTTCATCCTTCCGGATAATATAAAGCACGATCAGAAGGCTTAATATTTTCAGTCCGCCATTGATCCAGCCAGAATATTCTCCCAGCTTCAGCATGGGAAAAATGATCCAGAACAGCTGAATCAGAAACCCGACTGCTGCAACGATCACCCGGTTTGTCAGATACTTCTTTCGTTTCATAAAACTTCCTCTTTTTTATTCTTCCATCGCTGCTGCCGTGAGAAGCGCGGTCTCCATCATGTCTGTAAAGCCGGTCTCCCGCTCCTTTGCCGACAATGCCTCGCCATTTACAATCGAATCCGATACGGTAAAGATCCCCAGTGCGCGAACACCGGCCCGGCTGGCATTGCAGTACAGGGCATAGCTTTCCATTTCAATGGCCAGAAGCCCCATCTTCGCCCAGCGCTGCCACTCCGGCGTCTCCGTATAAAACAGATCGGAAGACAGGACATTCCCTACCCGGAACGAATGGTTCCGTTCTCTTGCGGCACGTACAGCCTGCTCCAGAAGCTCATAGGATCCAGTGGCCGAGTACGTTCCCGGAAGATCATACTGATGACCGTAAGCGCCGTCGGTGCTGGCTCCCATCGCCATAACCAGCTCTCCTACCTTTAGATCCTTCTGGATTCCTCCGCAGGAACCGACCCGGATCAGATTTTTCACTCCATATTCATGGATCAGCTCATAGGAATAGATCCCGATGGACGGGCAGCCCATCCCCGTTCCCATGACTGAGATCCGCTTTCCGTGATACGTTCCTGTATAGCCCAGCATATTTCTTACGGTATTGAAGCACTCCGCACCTTCTAAAAAATGCTCCGCAATAAACCTTGCCCGAAGTGGATCTCCGGGAAGCAGGATACTTTCCGCGATCTGTCCACGTTCCGCTTCGTTATGTGGTGTTGCCATCCCATCTCCTCCTTTTCTTTTTCCTTTTATTTTTACTCAGATTGTATTTAGTATACCATACGCGGTTTTGAATTACCAGAAATTCTATTGATTATTTCATTCTCAGATACTATAATGGATTCAGTTAAATACCATCTGTACCAGTCATATTCCGTATCAGTTGGAACAAACAAGAGGAGGAAACATTTCATGTTGTACGCATTTCTGGCGATCCTGTCCGGTATGATGATTTCCGGCCAGAGCAGCTGCAACGGTCTTCTGTACCCATTCATTGGTGTTATTGCCGTCGGGTTCGTCTCCCAGCTTCTCAATGCAGTGACCAGCTTCTTTTTCAGCCTGATTTATTTTCACCGGCCGCCCCGATTAAAAGGGCTCCCCTTTTATGACTGTTTCGGCGGTGTCTGTGCCATGTTCGTGCTCGGCTTCTCCGGTTATCTGGTCGCACACCTGGGAACTGCCGTAACCGTCTGCCTCTCGGTTTCCGGTCAGCTTTTTATGTCGGCCATCGTGGATCATTTCGGCTGGTTCGGATCTGAAAAGGTTCCTTTTAAGGCCCGCCGGCTTCCCGGCTTTTTTTGTATTCTCGCCGGTGTCTTTGTGATCAATTTTGCCGGAGCCAATACCTTCCAGGGAATCTCCGGAAGGGGCTTTCTGTTCCTTCTTCTGATTTTCGCCATCCTTGTCGGCTGTGTGACCGTGTTTGCACGGATGTTCAACTTCGAAGCAAGCAAATATGTAGGCAAACTGGACGGTAATTTCGCAAACGCCGGATTTGGTTCCATCGTTTCGTTTATAATCTATCTGATCTCCGTGAAGGGACAACTCTCCTTCTCCGGCTTTGCATCAGCTCCCGCTCTTGGCTATCTGACCGGCCCCATCGGAGCGGTTTCCTGTGTGTTAAACAGCTTAAGCTATGCAAAAATGAAGGTCTTTCACGCCACTATTTTTCTGCTGATTGGACAGATTTCCGCCGGAATCTTGGTGGATCTGATCATGTACAGAAGCTTCCCTCTTGGAAAGCTGATCGGCATTCTGATCATCTGTGTCGGGATCTTTTTTGATAAAAAATATACGGCCCCGAAAACAGCGTAACCTGAATTATCAGACAAAGGGGGAATTTCAATGCTGTCTGCAGCCCGCATCTTTGAAGTTCTGATTTATTCACTCTTAAACTTTCTTCCGTTTCTCCTCCTGGCTGTCTATCCGTTTCGCCATGATTTCCGGCTTACGCCGAAAATCACCGGAATCATGATTCTCGGAATTACGATCATCCAGGTGCTTCTGGGAATTCTGGCAGCCTTTTTTGTAAACGGAAACACCGGAGTGCTCAGCGTTTTCAGTACGTTCCTCTATGTCTTATTTTATTTTTTCACAATAAAAAAACGCCTGGGAAAGCTGCTGTTCATGCTGCTCATGGTTTCCAATCAGGCAAACTTCGTTGTTCTCTGTTCCAAATGTCTGGAAGGACAGTTTTTCCCGGAGCTTTCCCTCCAGTCCTACCGCTGGTCGTTCTCTCTGATGATGCTTCTGGTGGAGCTTTGCATTTCTGTACCACTGTTTTTCTATCTCCGCAAAATCTCTCCGGCACTGGAAACGGAACCATCCGGATTTGAATGGCGTTACCTCTGGCTGGTTCCTGGTACGTTTTATCTGATCTGGTATTACCAGATCTACGGAAGCACCACAAAAACCGGCCTTCAGCTCGCTTTAACCCCCCGAACTTCTGTTTTTTCGTTCTTCACGAATATCGGTGCCGGTCTGATCTATTATGTGGTGGCTAAGCTGATCTCCGAACAGGATAAGAACCTGATGCTCCAGGAAAATAACCATCAGCTTTCCCTCCAGACCATTCAGTACCAGAAGCTCCAGGACAAGATTACCGATGCCAGACGGATCCGCCATGATGTTCGCCACCATTTTGCCATCCTGCAGGATTACATGAAACAGCAGGATTACGAAGCACTGAAGGATTATCTGGACCAGTATCAGCAAAGCATCCCCGATGATCCTCTGACCTCCTTCTGTTCCAATCCGGTCGTCAACACGGTACTCCTCTATTTTGCCCAGCTGGCAAAACAGAAACAGATCTCCTATTCTGTTCATGTGGTCATTCCGGAGAACTGCGGAATCCAGAACAACGATCTGACCGTGCTCTTTGGAAATCTTCTGGAAAATGCTTATCACGCCTGCGTACATGCCGGTGGCAAAAATCAGAAAATCAATGTACTTGCTTCCATGGATAAGCACTCGCTCTGCATCTCCGTCGAAAACTCCTATTCCGGTCCGGTCATGCGCACCGATGGCGGCCTTTTTTTATCTACCCGTCATACCGGTGTCGGGCTCGGAACCCAGTCTATTCGCCATATTGCTGAAAAATATGGTGGTTTCTGCCGGTTTGATACCAGAGACTCCACCTTTTATGCTTCTGTCATGTGCTTTGTACCGGAAACTGAAACCAGGACGAACTTTCCTATGAAATAAAAAACAGGCAGTGTATACACTTCGCGGCTGTCCTCCAAAGGGAAGACGCCCGAATTGCTTACCTCTGCCTGTTTTTACTTTTATCTTCTTTTTATTTCACAGTTCTCATCGCTGCTTCTACTACATGTCCGACCAGTACGGATGTCGTAACTGCACCTACGCCGCCGGGAACGGGGGTAATCGCTCCGACAATGGGCTCTACCTCATCGTAAACTGCATCTCCTGCGATTGCACCCTTTCCGCCCTTGCTGTTGGGTTTGTCTGCATCCCAGTTGATGGAAACGTCGATCACGACCTGTCCGGGGCTTACAAAGTCCTTGGTCAGGCTGTTCAGAACGCCGGCTGCGGAGATCAGAATATCTGCCTTCTTTGCGATCTCAGCCGTGTTGACTGTCTTGGTATGGCATACGGTAACTGTTGCATTCTTTGCCATCAGCATCATCGCTGCGGGCTTTCCGACTACCAGGCTTCTGCCGATAACAACGGCGTTCTTGCCCTTGCAGTCGATTCCGTAGTAATCCAGGATCTCCATACATGCCTGAGGCGTGCAGGGAGGGAAGCCCAGGGGCTTTCCGGTGAATACGCCGGCCATGGAACCGTTGGTCATGCAGTCCACATCCTTTGCGGGATCCAGAGCATTCTCAATCTCGCTCTGGTCTGCTTTCAGGTGCTTGGGCAGAGGACGGAACATCAGAACGCCGTGAATAGAATCGTCCTTATTCACCTTGTCGATCACCTGTAACAGTTCTTCCTTGGATACGTCTTCGGGAAGCAGGATCTTCTCAACTGCTACGCCCAGAGTATCGCAGCGCTTTGTTGCGCCTTTTTCATAAGAAATATCGCTGGAATTTTCACCGACACGGATAATGCAGAGCTTCGGCTCAATTCCCTTTGCTTTCAGTTCAGCAACCTGCCCCATGATCTTCTCATTGAGGGCTGCGGTTACTTCTTTTCCAAGAAGCTGCTTTGCCATGGAAAAAACCTCCTAAGTTTTATACTATTTATAAACTATCTCCGTACGTTCTCTCGAAGCCTGATACTATTTTAAGCGTCCCAGTACGCTTTCGAATACTTCGTCCGCCAGCTTCGTATACTTCTCCAGCATGGCATCTGCCTTGGTATTCAGTTCTTCCGCGTACTCTCTGTTCTTCATGGATTTTGTGTTGATGTAAACATTCAGGCTTGCACCCTGGAGCGCAGCCTTGCAGAATACGGCGCCGACACCGGCATCACTGATGGCAAGGGCAGAACCCTTTGCCGCAAATTCCTTAATGAGATCCAGTGCCTCACAGCACTTTTCCATGATCTCCATGGGTACGGAGCAGGCATCCTTTAACACGATCTCCATGACACGTGCCTTTTCTGCCTTCTCTTCTTCGGTCTCACGGGGCATTCCATATGCCTTGGAAAGGGGCTCGAACACTTCCGCATCACGCTCGATCAGAGCCAGAAGCTCTTTCTGGAGCGCGTCAGCCTTTCCCTTTAACTCCCACATTTCCTCCTCGACATCCGCATATTTTTTCTTGCCGACAGTCAGGGAGCCGACCATATTTCCAAGTGCGGTGCCGACAGCACCAACCAGGGCACTTGCGCCGCCGCCGCCGGGAACGGGAGCCTTGGATGCCAGAACCTCTACAAACTCATTGCATGCAACTGTTGAAAAACCCATTGTCTCCTACCTCCATGATGATTAGGGATTCCGCTTTGCGGAATCCCTATGGTTCTTTCTTTAGAATAAGCCTGTGATCTTTCCGGTCTCATCTACATCGATCTTCTCAGCCGCGGGTACCTTGGGCAGTCCGGGCATGGTCATG
>CAKRJM010000107.1 GCA_934351765.1 uncultured Lachnospiraceae bacterium
CTGCTGGAGACATCCACGCCATAAGGCTTTGCTTTCTGTATAACTGCTGTTACATTTTCCCTAGTCAGACCGCCTGCCAGGAAAAACGGCTTTGTAAGCTCCGGGATCAGGCTTAAATCAAACCGCTCCCCGCTTCCTCCGTAGACATCCTTTGTATAAGTATCCAGAAGCAGATACTCGCAGGGAAGCGTCTGAGCCTCCAAAACCTGCTCCTTACTCCGAACCCGCACTGCCCGGATCACGGGACGGTCGATCCGCTTTTTTAATGCTTCCATGTAAGCGCGGTCCTCATCACCGTGAAGCTGCACCACATCGATGATATGCTCCGCGCAAAGGGCTTCGATCAGAGCCGGATCTTCGTTTACAAAGACACCGACCGCTTTGATATCCGGGATCAGCAGTCCGCTTAGCACCTCTGCCTGTGCGATACTTACCTGCCTTCTGCTCTTTGCAAACACAAAGCCTGCAAAATCCGGTCTTAACCGGTTCACGGCCAGAATATCCTCTGCCCGGCTCAGTCCGCAGATCTTAATCTTCGTCATTATCCACGCAGCTCCTCTAACATCTGTTTTTTATTGCTGCTGCGCATAAAGGTCTCACCGATGAGCACGCCGTTGACCTTTGCCTCCCGCAGCACCTGGATATCTGCCGCCGTCCTGATCCCGCTCTCTGCCACAAATAAGATCTCCTCCGGCACCAGGCAGCGGAGCCGTTCGCTGTTATGGATATCCACCTCAAAGGTTCTCAGATCCCGGTTGTTGACGCCGATGATCCGCGCCCCGGCAGCAACCGCCATGCGGATCTCTTCCTCATCATGAGCCTCCACCAGAGCCGAAAGTCCAAGGCTGTCACAGATTCCAATATACTTCTTTAAGGTTTTTTCGTCAAGCAGTGCGCAGATCAAAAGCACACAGGACGCACCGATCGTCTTCGCCTGATAGATCATATACTCATCAACCGTAAAATCCTTTCGGATAATGGGGATCGAGACTTCCCCGGCGATAGCCGCCAGATATTCATTCCTGCCCATGAAATATTCCGGCTCCGTCAATACGGAAATGCACGCTGCCCCGGCATCCTCATACTCCCTCGCGATTTCCAGATAGGGAAAATTCTCGGCGATGACTCCCTTGGAGGGAGACGCCTTTTTTACTTCACAGATAAAGTTGATGTCCTGCTGCCGAAGGGCCTGCTCAAAGGGAAAGGTCTTTTCCTCATCGGCAAGCAGCATGGCCCGCTCCCTCATCTGCTCCGGTGTTACCTGTAATTTTTCCTGTTCCACACGCGCTCTTGTGCATGCGGCCAGGGTATCAAGAATCTTTGTCATCACGTTCTCCTATTCTCTGGAAAGGGCCACATATTTTTCAAGCTGCACCCTTGCCTTTCCGCTGTCCAGTATCTCCTCTGCCTCTTTCACTGCATCTTCCAGAGTGATTCCGTCCCTTACCATATAAATGCAGGCCGCCGAATTTAATACCACCGCGTCACGCTTCGGCCCCTTCTCTCCGTTTAAGATCGACATGGCAATGGCCGCATTCTCCTCAGGATCTCCGCCGATCAGCTCGTTCAGGCTGCACTTTTTCAGACCCACCTGCTCCGGCTCCAGTACATAAGATTTCAGAGTTCCGTCCCGCAGCTCACAGCAGGTCGTCGGTGCGCTTAAGGTGATCTCATCCAGTCCGTCCTGTCCATGGACCACGATAGCACGCTTTACACCAAGCTTCAACAGCACCTGTGCCAGCGGCTCCACCAGCTTTTCATCATACACGCCAAGAAGCTCATAATTGGCTCCGGCAGGGTTTGCCAGCGGCCCTAAGATATTAAAGATGGTACGGATCCCCAGCTCCTTCCGAACCGGTGCTACAAACCGCATGGCCGTGTGATACGTCTGGGCAAAGAGGAAGCAGAAGCCGATCTCATCCAGGATCTTCGTGCTTTTCGCCGGGCTGATCGTGATGTCCGCGCCAAGCGCTTCCAGCACATCTGCCGCCCCGCATTTGCTGGATACGCTGCGGTTTCCATGCTTTGCCACGGGGATTCCCGCCGCCGATACGACCATGGAGGAAATGGTAGAAATATTAAAGGTTCCCACCTCGTCACCGCCGGTTCCCACGATTTCCAGAACATCCATGTCATGGAGCAGTCTGGTGCAGTGCTTCCGCATACCAGCTGCGCAGGCCGTGATCTCATCAATGGTCTCTCCCTTCATCCGCAGACCCGTCAAAAAAGCTCCCATGTGGATCTGAGACGCTTCACCGCTCATGATCTCATCCATGACCTGCTCCGCCATCTCATAGCTTAAATCATTTCCGTTTACGATCTCATAAATTGCTTCCTTAATCATGCTGGTTCCTCCTGTAGTCCTATTTTAAGAAGTTCATCATCATCGTTTTTCCGTCCGGTGTGAGCACCGATTCCGGATGGAACTGCAGCCCGTAGAGGGGCGCTTCCCGATGCATGACCGCCATCACCTCGCCGTCATCGGTTTCTGCGATCACCTGTAAGCATTCCGGGATCGTCTCCCTTTTTGCTGCCAGGGAATGATATCTTGCCACCGGTTCCTCCTCCTTCATACCCTGAAAGATCGGCGCCGACAGATCCAGCCTTGCCATGCTCTGCTTTCCGTGCATAAGGGCCTTTGCGTAGGTGACAGTCGCACCGAACACCTCACAGATGGCCTGATGCCCCAGGCAGACACCCAGGATCGGGATCTTTCCTGTCAGACGCTGCACGACCTCCTCGCAGACGCCGGCATCTGCAGGCTTTCCCGGCCCCGGCGATAAAATGATGTGGCTGGGCGCCATGGCTTCGATCTCCTCGGCTGTGTACTCGTCATTTCGGATCACGCGGATCTCTTCCTCTGTCACCGAACCGGTCAGCTGTACCAGGTTATACGAAAAGCTGTCATAATTATCGATCAGTAAAATCATGCTTCCACCTCCCCGGCTCTGCGGATGGCCTCGATCACTGCCCCTGCCTTGTTGGCACATTCCTCATATTCCTTTTCCGGAACGCTGTCTGCCACGATTCCGGCTCCGGCCTGGACATAAACCTTATTGTTTTTCTTAACGGCAGTCCGAATGGCGATGCACACATCAAGATTTCCCGAAAAATCCATGTAGCCGATGGCTCCGCCGTAAACACCTCTGGCAATCGGCTCCAGCTCGTCAATGATCTGGCAGGCCCGAAACTTGGGCGCTCCTGAAAGGGTTCCCGCCGGGAGAAGCGCCGGAACAGTATCACAGCCATCCAGTCCCTTCTTCAGCGTTCCCGTTACCACCGAAGCAATGTGCATCACCTTGGAAAACCGATGGATCCGCATATAATCCTCCACCTGAACGCTTCCATATTCAGCAATCCGGCCAATGTCATTCCGCGCCAGATCCACTAGCATGTTGTGCTCTGCCCGCTCCTTTTCATCTGCCATAAGCTCCTGCTCCAGCGCCAGATCCTCCTCGACGGTTCTGCCGCGCTTTCTCGTTCCTGCCACCGGAAAGGTCGTCAGCTTTCCCTCATAAAGCTTTACCATGGTCTCCGGTGATGCCCCTGCGATCTGAAGATCATCACTCTGAATAAAATACATATAAGGCGACGGGTTGGTCGTCCTCAGAACCCGGTAAGCATTGAACAGGCTGGCAGAATAATCTGCCTCAAACCGTCTGGAAACCACCGCCTGGAAAATATCACCCTCTTTAATATATTCCTTGGTTTTTTCCACCATGGCGCAGTACTCTTCCTTTGTCATGTTACAGGTAAACTCCGGTACTTCCGCCTCTGCTTCCCGCTCCTTAGGGATCGCTTCACGGATCATATGAACGATCTTGTCGATCTCCAGCACCGCTGCATTATAGCCCTGCTCGCCCTCTTCGGTTCTGGCATTGACCACTACACAGATCTTCTGGCGGAGATGGTCGTAGGCGATGACCTTGTCAAAGAGCATGAGATCAAAATCATTGAACTCACTTTCCTTCAGCTTCAGCTTTTTTTCCGCATAACCATACATTTCATAGGCGAAGTATCCGACAAATCCGCCGGTAAACGAAGGCATTCCCTCGATCCGCGGCGCCCGGTATTCCTTCATAAGCCCCCGCAGCACCTCCATGGGCTCACCGGGGATCACGGTTTTGATCTCCCCGCTTTTCACCGTCACACAGCCCCGCTTGCAGGTGGCATGGAGGATCGGATGGAAGCCCAGGAAGGAATAACGACCCCATCGCTCTCCACCTTCGACACTCTCCAGGAGATAATAATGCTTATCCAGTCTCGACAGCTTCCGAAGAAGATTGATCGGGGTCACAACATCGGCGTAGATCTCCCGGCAGACCGGAACCAGGCTGTAATCCTTCTGATACTGTTTGGTCTCTTCATAGGTTGGTGTTACCATGGCGTCCTCCTTAACTACTCATTTCCTGTGAAACGGAGCGTTTTTTGTTTCCTGAAACGTACTTTCCTGTGAAACAAAAAAAGCCTTCATCCCTCTTCTCCAGGGACAAAAGCCTCTAACATGCTTCTGCGATACCACCCTCATTGGCACTTATGTGCCCACTCTGTCACATACCATCATATGCGCCTCATTTTTAACGGCTGAGGTTCCCGTCGAAGCCTACTGAGCAATGTGCCGTTCGACCCGCCCTCTCAGGTCCATTCAATCTGTTCCGAAATACCGGCTCGCACCAGCCGCCGGCTCTCTGAAATTTCTTTCCTGATCTACTTCTCCTGATCATCGGTTTAAAGTGATACTTGATTAAGTTTTTCTAATTGGTCTTAGTATAAAGCCGCAGTTTCCATTTGTCAAGCAAAAATTTCTTTTCGTATCTGATGAAACTTCTCGTTGCGCTTCCTCTCATGATACGCTATACTGAATCAGGATTTTCCCTGAGAAACCTATTTTTTTATTTCTTTTTCACGGAGGAACGTATGAAAAACCAAACATCCAGCAGCATCGGAAACATTTACCGCCTGGACGGACGGGTTCCGGTCGCCAAGGCAATTCCCTTCGGCCTGCAGCACATCCTGGCGATGTTTGTGGCCAATTTAACTCCTATTTCCCTGATCGGTGCCGCATCAGGCTTAGACAGCGGCCAGATCGCCATTCTGCTCCAGAACGCCATGTTTGTGGCCGGAATCGCCACCCTGATCCAGCTTTATCCCATCTGGAAGGTAGGCGCAAAGCTTCCCATTGTCATGGGCGTCAGCTTTACCTTTGTCACGATTTTAAGCTATATCGGTGCATCCTACGGCTATGGCACCGTCATCGGAGCCGTTTTAGTGGGCGGTATCATCGAGGGCGTCCTCGGACTTCTGGCCCGTTACTGGAAGAAGATCATCACCCCGGTGGTGGCGGCTTCCGTGGTAACAGCCATCGGCTATTCCCTCTTCACCGTCGGGACAAGATCCTTCGGCGGCGGCTATGCAGAAGACTTCGGCTCCGCCCAGAACCTGATCCTCGGCTCCATTACGCTGCTTACCTGCCTCTTATTCAATATCTTTGCCAGGGGCTATCTGAAGCAGCTGTCGGTTCTGGCAGGACTGGTCGTGGGCTACGCTGCCGCCATTATCATGGGGCGGGTCGATTTCTCCCAGATCTTCTCCGGCGGACTGATCGCCTTCCCTCATCTGCTTCCTTATACGCCTGAGTTTCATCCCGGTGCCATCGCTTCCGTCACCATCATCTTTCTGGTATCGGCAGCGGAAACCATCGGTGACACCACTGCCATGGTCTCCGGCGGTCTGAACCGGGAGATCGAGGATCATGAGATCACCGGCTCTCTGGCCTGCGACGGCTTCTCCAGCGCCCTCTCCTCTCTGTTTGGCTGCCCGCCCTTAACCTCCTTCAGCCAGAACGTGGGACTGGTCAACATGACGAAGGTCGTAAACCGGTTCACCATTATGACCGGCGCCGCCGCTATGATCCTGGCCGGACTTCTTCCGCCCATCGGCAACTTCTTCGCCAGCCTCCCCGAATCCGTTCTCGGCGGCTGTACCTTAATGATGTTCGGAACCATTCTGGTCAGCGGAATCCAGATGCTTGCCAAGGCCGGCTTTAACCAGCGCAACATTACCATCGCTGCCCTGTCTCTGGCTGTCGGCATCGGCTTCACCTCCGCCAGCGAAGCGGAGATCTGGCACATCTTCCCTCAGGTGATCCAGGATGTTTTCTCCGCCAACTGCGTGGCCGTGGTCTTTGTCATGGCCGTGATCCTGAGCCTGGTACTGCCGGAAAATATGGATATCGAAACAACACAGAAGTAAACGGACAGGCAAACCGATTCGTTTCCTGTGGCAAAACAATGCTCCCGGCCATTTCGGTCAGGAGCATTTGTCTTATATTTTACTGATTTTATGCTGCCGATGCGTTGGCATTGATCCGGTCGATCACGCCCCTGATTCCCTGCCATACGCTCAGATCGGTAAATACATCAATGATGCTTCCCTGTTCCGTAAAGGGCAGTTCCTGGAGAACCGACAGATCCTTCATCATCCCATTATGCACAATAAACTCAACGATCTGGTTTACAAAATAAATTTGCCGGCTGTCCAGCCTTGTCTCGTCCAGATAGGCAGAGAATGCCTCCTTCGCAGCCGCCATGTCCAGACCTACAATTTCACGGAAAAACTCTCCCAGCGGCTTCTGTCCATACTCCTCTTCATAATACTGTTTTGTGCCGACTTCGCTCCACAGGATTTTTTCAAGCTCCCTCACATCTGCCTCCTTCAGAGGAACATTGTTCTTTAACTTGGCAATCACTGCATTGTCCTGATGCTGGCGTACATAATATTCTGCCTTCGCCTTATATGCTTTCAGATCATCGTTTTCCAGCTCCGCCTCCTTCCACTCCGCCGAAAGGATTTCGTCATCTATATCGATATCAAACCTCCGATGCTCCACCGGAAGATACTTGATCAGGTCACGAAGATTTTCCCGGATATGTTCAAACTCTTCGATTCCGGCCTTCTCCACATAATCAGTATGAAGAATTTGCCCGATCAGCTCCGACTGCGCCATAATCTCCGGTATATTCGCAACCCCGGCAATGGCCGACACCTTTTTTAACAGCTCATGACGCCCCCGGCTGTAGTTCTTTCCTGCCAGATAAGCCAGTTCAATCCCATACATCAGCGCATCAAACCGCAGTGCCTTCGCATCGTACTGTTCCGGTTCAATGAGCGGAGCAAGCTCCTGGCGGATCATCTGCGTATCTTCAAATGTCAGTGTCTGATAATTCTTCTTTTCTGCATACCGCTCCACATACTTTAAATGCTGGCGGACTGCAAAATTCTCCCGGTTCAGTTCCTGTACCTTTCCTGCCATGTGCGACACCAGCCTGTCACGATATGCCGTCAGGCGTTTCGTCTGATACTGTAAATCCTGTAACTTATAGGAAATCTCAAACTCCAGGCTGAAAATCGCTCCCTGCAGCGCAATCATATTGGCGGTCGGTTTTCCCTTATTCATACGGAAAAACTCAAAATTTCCGCAGAAATCAAAGATGTAAAACTTCTTTTTATCCTCCC
>CAKRJM010000108.1 GCA_934351765.1 uncultured Lachnospiraceae bacterium
AAGCGGCAGACCGGCTTCATAACCTGAGAAGCGCTTCTGCGTGCAGTGAGAAGTTTAAACGAAACTATATAAAAGAGAGTACAGAATGGTATCTGGATTTCTCTCCGGAGATCGGGGCAGCAGTGCGGGAACTGGAGGAGACACTGAAGAAGACACCGAAGGATTGAAGCGTCAGGACCGGAATTTGCTGCCGGCAAAAAAAAAATATTGAGAAAATGAAAAAAGTTATTGACAAAGAGGTTAGAGCATGCTAACATTGCAGTTGGTTGGGTTAGAAGATTCTAACCTAATATTTTAAATCGCTGGTTAGCGTCCGCTATCTTTCAAGGAGGCAGACATGGCAGTGAGATTACGGCGGCAGTTTGCCGCGCCGGACGAAAGAGAGGGAAAACTATGATGCCGTTGACATTCGCACCCATCGGAGAAGAACAGATGATCCACAAGGTGGGTGGAAATTCAGAGGTACGGACCCATCTGGAGAACCTGGGATTTGTTTCCGGTGGATTTGTGACTGTGATTTCCACCATCGGAGGAAATCTGATCGTGAACGTAAAGGAATCCCGCATAGCGATCAGCCGGGAGATGGCAGGTAAGATCATGGTGCAGGCCAGTGCAGACTAACAGGAGGATTATGGTATGAAGACGTTGAGACAGGCAAAGATCGGCGACACCGTAACCGTAGTGAAGCTCCACGGTGAAGGCGCGGTGAAACGCAGAATCATGGACATGGGAATCACCCGCGGTGTGGAGATCCATGTACGGAAGGTAGCACCTCTCGGAGATCCCATTGAGGTAACGGTGAGAGGATATGAGCTGTCTTTGAGAAAAGCAGATGCCGAGATGATAGAGATCAACTAGAAAAACGCTCAGAAATGAGCTGTTTTTTCAGAAGTATGATTAGAGGAGACTAATTCAAGGAAAGGACGAAGAACTATGAGTATCAAAATTGCCCTGGCGGGTAACCCCAACTGCGGTAAAACGACTCTGTTCAATGCGTTGACCGGATCCAATCAGTTCGTTGGTAACTGGCCCGGCGTAACCGTAGAAAAAAAGGAAGGAAAGCTGAAGAAGCATAATGATGTTACCATCATGGACCTTCCCGGTATTTATTCGCTTTCTCCGTACACCCTGGAGGAAGTTGTTGCAAGAAACTATCTGATCACTGAACGTCCTGATGCAATCTTAAACATCATTGACGGAACCAACCTGGAGCGTAACCTGTATCTGACGACACAGCTTACCGAGCTTGGAATTCCAGTTGTTGTTGCAGTTAACATGATGGATGTTGTAAAGAAGAACGGTGATAAGATCAATACGGAAGAGCTGGGCAGACAGCTGGGCTGTAAGGTGGTTGAGATTTCCGCATTAAAGGGAACCGGCATCATGGAAGCTGCTGAGGAGGCTGTTAAGGCTGCCCAGGGTACGAAGACGATCCCCATGCACAAATTCGCAGGCGTGGTGGAACATGCACTGGCTCATATCGAGGAAGCCATTGTACATAACATGCCGGAAGAGCAGCAGCGCTGGTATGCCATTAAGGTATTCGAGCGTGACCAGAAGGTGCTGGAGCAGTTAAAGATTGATAAGGCAACCCTGGCTCATGTAGAAGACGATATCAAGGCAGCAGAGAAAGAGATGGACGATGATGCCGAGAGTATCATCACCAACGAGCGTTATATCTATATCGCTTCCATCATCAAGAGCTGCTATAAGAAGAAGAGCGCCGGAAAGCTTTCCACCTCGGATAAGATCGATAAGGTCGTAACCAACCGCTGGCTGGCTCTGCCGATCTTTGCGATCGTTATGTTCATTGTTTACTATGTATCGGTGTCCACTGTCGGTACCATTGCTACAGACTGGGCGAATGACGGTGTGTTCGGCGATGGCTGGTATCTGTTCGGAATCGGCAGAGGTGCTTATGAAGAAGCAGCAGAAGAATATGAGCCTTACGGCGCAGAGATCGATGCATTCCTGGATGCATGTGACGAAGCGGGTGCTGTGGATGAAGCTGCTTCCACGGATGAGGAAACCGTTCTTACCGATGCAGCAAAGGAGGTTACCACAACCGCTTATCTGTATGATGATGACGGAAATGTAACCGAAGAGCTGCCGGTTGATTATGATACCTATGAAGAAGCTTTGACGCATGAAGAGCCCGACAATGCAGATTACGGCGTATGGGTTCCCGGTATCCCCGGACTGATCGAAAGCGGTCTGGATAAGGCCGGCTGTGCAGACTGGTTAAAGGGTCTGATCCTTGACGGTATCGTTGCCGGTGTCGGCGCTGTCTTAGGCTTCGTACCTCAGATGTTAGTTCTGTTCCTGTTCCTGGCATTCCTGGAGAGCTGCGGATACATGGCCCGTATCGCATTCGTTATGGACCGTATCTTCCGTAAGTTCGGCCTTTCCGGTAAGTCCTTTATCCCGATGCTGATCGGTACCGGCTGCGGCGTTCCCGGAATCATGGCTTCCAGAACGATTGAAAATGACCGTGACCGTAAGATGACCGTTATGACGACAACCTTCATCCCCTGCGGCGCAAAGCTTCCGATCATTGCCCTGATCGCAGGCGCTATGTTCGGCGGTGCATGGTGGGTATCCCCCAGTGCATACTTTATCGGAATCGCTGCGATCATTGTTTCCGGTATCATGTTAAAGAAAACAAAGATGTTCGCCGGTGATCCTGCTCCCTTCGTTATGGAGCTGCCTGCATACCACTGGCCGACCGTTGGCAACGTTCTTCGTTCCATGTGGGAGCGTGGCTGGTCCTTTATTAAGAAGGCCGGCACCATCATCCTTCTTGCAACCATTCTGGTTTGGTTCACCTCCAACTTCGGCTGGGCTGACGGCAGCTTCGGCATGGTAGATATGGAGCAGAGTATTTTAGCAGCCATCGGCCGCTGTATCGCCTGGATCTTTGCACCTCTGGGCTGGGGCTTCTGGAAAGCAGCGGTTGCTTCCATCACCGGCCTCATCGCAAAGGAAAATGTTGTTGGTACCTTCGGCGTACTCTTCGGCGGATTCGATGAGGTTGCAGAGAACGGCTGGCAGGTATGGGCTAACATGAGAATGGAATTTACGCAGCTTTCCGCATATTCCTTCCTGATCTTCAACCTGTTATGCGCGCCCTGCTTCGCAGCAATCGGTGCCATGAAGCGTGAGATGAACAGCCCCAAGTGGACCTGGTTTGCAATCGGATATCAGTGCGTATTCGCTTATGTGATCGCATTCGTTGTATATCAGTTTGGTATGATGTTTACCGGAAACGGCAATGTGATCGCATTTATCATTGCAATTGCCCTGGTAGCATTCCTTCTTTACATGCTGTTCCGTCCTTACAAGGAAAGTGAGACACTGACCACAAAGGTAAAGACCAGCAAAAAGTAATTTCATAAACAAGCCTTAATCGTATTTTCCTTTTCTATATGGGGCTCGGAGAAATCCGGGTCCCTTTTGCCGTCCGTGGATGGAATGTCCATGACAGACGGACAGTGTGCATTCTCGGAACCCGGCTTGACAGTGGCGGACGTTCTTGTTATACTGAAAGCCGGTTATAAAACCAGATCGGAGAGCAGGAATTACTATGGAAGAAACAGGAATCCGTTTAAATAAATATCTGAGTGAGGCCGGTATCTGTTCCAGAAGAGAGGCGGACCGCATGGTGGAAGAAGGCCGTGTGACCGTGAACGGCGAACTTCCTGTCATGGGACAGAAGATCCTTCCGGGAGACCGGGTGGAGGTTGACGGCGCCATGGTCGGCGGAAAAGACCGCCCGGTGCTTTTGCTGGTCAACAAGCCTGCCGGGATCGTCTGCACGACAGCGGAATTCAAGGGCGAGAAAAACATTGTGGACATGGTGAATTATCCTGTCCGTGTCTATCCGGTTGGACGGCTGGATAAGGAGTCGGAGGGGCTGATCCTCATGACGAACCGGGGCGAGCTGGTCAATAAGATCCTCCGGGGCGGCAATCATCATGAAAAGGAATATCTGGTGACGGTGAACCGGCCGGTGACACCGGAGTTTTTAGAGGCCATGAGCCGCGGCGTTCCGATCCTGGATACGGTGACAGCGCCCTGTAAGACCGAGAAAACCGGTGTCCGCCAGTTTAAGATCATTTTAACCCAGGGACTGAATCGCCAGATCCGTCGGATGTGTGAATATTTCGGTTACCGGGTTGTGGCATTAAAGAGGATTCGTGTCATGGAATTTACCCTGGATGGAATCCCCTCCGGCGGCTATCGGGAAGCAACAGAAGCAGAGCAGCGGGAGCTGGAGCGTCGGTTAAAAAATTCCAGCGGCCGTCCTTATCGGGAGACCCATAAACATAAGTAAGACAGAAGGCAGGTGACAGCCGTGGAGCATATGGAAAAAATGACGCGGATGAAGGAGCTGGTGGAACAGCTTCGGGAAGCATCGAAGGCTTACTATCAGGAAAGCCGCGAGATCATGAGCAATTATGAATACGATGCACGTTATGACGAGCTGCTGTCCCTGGAACAGGAGACGGGAACGACTCTGGCAGGAAGCCCCACGGTGCAGGTGGGCTATGAGCTGTTGAGTGAGCTTCCCAAGGAGCGTCATGAGCGTCCGATGCTGTCTCTGGATAAAACAAAGGATGCAGGAGCTCTGGCAGAATGGCTGAAGGACAAGGAAGGGCTTCTTTCCTGGAAGTTGGATGGTCTGACCATTGTGCTGACGTACGGAGGCGGAACGCTTCAGAAGGCGGTTACGCGCGGAAACGGTGAGATTGGCGAGGTTATTACCAATAACGCCAGAGTGTTTGCCAACATTCCGCTTCAGATCCCGTATAAGGGAGAGCTGGTGCTCCGCGGTGAGGCGGTCATCAAGTATTCGGATTTTTATAAGATCAACGAAGAAATCGGTGAGGCCGATGCCCGGTATAAAAATCCGAGAAATTTATGCAGCGGAACGGTCCGCCAGCTGAATAATGCAGTCACGGCAAAGCGGAATGTGAACTTTTTTGCTTTTTCCCTGGTGCGGGCAGAAGGCGTTGATTTCAAAAATTCCAGGGAGGAGCAGTTCAAATGGCTGAAATCCCAGGGCTTTGATGTGGTGGAATATAAGCGGGTGACAAGGGAATCTCTGCCCGGGGCTGTGAAGGAGTTTGCGGAGCGGATCGGCGGAAATGATTTTCCGTCCGATGGACTGGTGTTATTATACGATGATATTGCATACGGACAGTCTCTGGGACGGACGGCCAAGTTCCCCAGAGATTCGATTGCCTTTAAATGGAAGGATGAGATCCAGACGACCCATCTTTCCTATATTGAGTGGAGTGCGTCCAGAACCGGGCTCATCAATCCGGTGGCGGTCTTTGAGCCGGTGGAGCTGGAGGGCACGACCGTAAGCCGCGCCAGTGTCCATAACGTGAGTATTGTGGAAGCGCTGGAGCTGGGCGAGGGGGATGAGATCACGGTTTATAAGGCCAACATGATCATTCCCCAGATCGCGGAAAATCTTACAAGGAGCGGGTCGGCAGCAATTCCGGAAATCTGCCCGGTCTGCGGAGGACCAACCAGGATCCACAATGAAAACGGAGTAAAAACACTGTACTGTGAAAACGGTGAGTGCCCTGCCAAGAAAATCAAGCGCTTTTCGCTTTTTGTGAGCCGCGATGCCATGAACATCGACGGGCTTTCGGAGGCGACACTGGAAAAATTTGTGGATCAGGGCTTTGTGAAGGAATTTGCCGATCTGTTCCTGCTGGACCGCTATAAGGAACAGATCGTTTCCATGGATGGGTTTGGAGAAAAATCCTACGAAAATCTCCAGGCTGCGCTGGAGCGGGCGAAGCATACGACCATGGCGCGGTTTGTGTACGGACTGGGAATCGCCGGGATCGGCGCCGCCAATGCCAAGGTGCTGTGCCGTGCGTTTTCCGATGATTTTGATGCTCTCCGCCATGCAAAGCGGGAGGAGCTGGAGCAGATTGAGGGGATCGGTCCGGTGATCGCGGACGGGATCCTGGCTTATTTTGCATCGGAAAAGCATAATGAGGAGGCAGATCGAATGTTAAAGCTGGTGACGTTTGAAACAGAAACGCCATCAGCGGAATCTCAGATCCTTGCCGGAAAGACCTTTGTGATCACCGGGAGCGTGGAGCAGTTCGCCAACCGAAGCGAGGCGAAGGCGTTCATCGAATCTCTGGGCGGAAAGGTGACCGGCTCGGTGACTTCAAAAACCGATTACCTCATTAACAATGACAGCACATCAGGCTCCTCCAAAAATAAAAAGGCGAAGGAGCTGGGAATTCCCATTCTTACGGAAGCGGAGTTCCTTGCGATGACAAGACAGGAGAACAGACATGCCGATTAAAGTACAGAACGATCTGCCCGCAAGAGCAATTCTTGAAACCGAAAATATTTTCATGATGGATGAGGACCGTGCCCTTTCCCAGGATATCCGTCCCCTCCAGATCGTGATCTTAAACCTGATGCCCATCAAGGAGGACACGGAGACCCAGCTTCTCCGCGCGCTTTCCAATACGCCCCTCCAGCTTGACATTACGTTTCTTCATATGTCCAGCCACGAGTCCACCCATACATCGGTGAGCCATTTAAACAAGTTTTATGTGACCTTTGATCAGATCCGGAAGCAGAAGTTTGACGGTATGATCATCACCGGCGCACCGGTGGAGCAGATGGAGTTTGAGGATGTGGATTACTGGCCGGAGCTGGCGAAGATCATGGACTGGACCACCACCCATGTAACCTCCACCGTTCATATCTGCTGGGGGGCCCAGGCGGGGCTTTATCATCACTACGGAATCCAGAAGCATATCATGGATAAGAAGCTGTTCGGAATCTATGAGCACCGTGTCATCGACCGGACGGTGCCTCTGGTGCGTGGCTTCGATGATGTATTTCGTGCACCTCATTCCCGTTATACCTATGATCGGAAGGAGGACATCGAGGCGTGTTCCGATCTGGTAATCCTGGCAGAGTCCGAGGAGGCTGGAGTATTCCTGGTGCAGAGCCGGGACGGCAAGCGGATCTTTGTTATGGGCCACCCGGAATATGACCGGATCACCCTGGACGGCGAGTACCGCAGAGACCACGGAAAGGGCATGGACACCGCCATTCCGAAAAATTATTATCCCAATGATGATCCCAGCCAGAGACCCATGCTTACCTGGCGGATGCACGCCAACGCGCTGTATAACAACTGGGTGAATTATTACGTATATCAGGTAACGCCGTATATTCTGGAAGAAAGCCTGTAAATAAAAGAGGAGAAGAGACTGTGGTTTCTTCTCTTTTATTTTGTAAAAAGAGATATGGTGTGGTATGATGGGAAAGAGACGGTGATGTCCGGAAAGCATTTGTACAGCAGCGCAGGCCTGCGGTATCAGTCTATGGCGAATGGAGGAATTCAGATTGACAAAAATCAAAGCGGCTGGTTATGAGATCATGCATATGGACCGGCTTACGGCGCGGATTGATCAGTACGGACACAGTAAAATCTATGAGGA
>CAKRJM010000109.1 GCA_934351765.1 uncultured Lachnospiraceae bacterium
GCGGAAAGGTGACCCTGAGTGTAGAGCTTTCCGACGGGACAGCTGTTCCGGTGGAGATCCGCAAACGATAAAACGGCAGGCGCCGGATATGAGCCGCCGCAGTGAATGCTGCGGCGGCTTGTGTATTTCAGGGGAACCGATTTCTTTGGAAAGGAAGAATGGCATGGCGAAAGCGAAAACGACAGGCTTTTTCTGTAAAGAATGTGGATATGAGACTTCAAAATGGCTGGGACAGTGCCCCGGCTGCAAGGCGTGGAATACGCTGGTGGAAGCACCGCTGGTGAAGGCGCAGGCAAAGCGGGGGCTTGGAGCTGTCCATGCAGGTGTGGGACTTCCTGCCATGGATGCCGGTGTGCCGAAAAAGCTGTCGGAGATCCGTTCCCATTCGGAGGAACGGACCAGTACCGGAATGGAGGAGCTGGACCGTGTCCTTGGAGGAGGACTGGTAGGCGGATCTCTGATCCTGGTAGGCGGTGATCCGGGAATCGGAAAATCTACATTGTTATTACAGGTTTGCCGGAATCTGGCGGCAGAGGGCCATAAGGTACTCTATATTTCCGGAGAGGAATCGCTGACACAGATCAAGCTCCGGGCTGACCGGCTGGGAAGCTTCACCGGAGAGCTTTCGTTTCTGTGTGAGACAAACCTGGAGCTTATTTCCGGTGTTATTGAAACGGAAAAGCCGGAAATGGTGGTGATCGACTCGATCCAGACCATGTATCGGGACAGTACCGATTCGGCGCCGGGGAGTGTCGGACAGGTGAGGGAGTCCACCAACGCTTTTCTGCAGCTTGCCAAGGGGAACAATGTGACAATCATTCTGGTGGGACATGTAACAAAAGAGGGAACCGTTGCCGGGCCGCGGATGCTGGAGCATATGGTGGATACAGTGCTTTATTTTGAGGGCGAACGGAGCGCGTCCTACCGGATCCTGCGTGGAGTGAAAAACCGGTTCGGCTCCACAAACGAGATCGGTGTGTTTGAAATGCGGGAGGAGGGGCTTGTCCAGGTGGCAAACCCGTCGGAATATATGCTGGAAGGAAAGCCGGAGGACGCTTCCGGCTCGGTGACAGCCTGCTCCATGGAGGGCACCAGACCGGTGCTCCTGGAGATCCAGGCGCTGGTCTGCCGGACCAATTTTGGCCTGCCGAGACGGACAGCCGCCGGAACAGACTACAATCGGGTGAATCTGTTGATCGCCGTGCTGGAAAAGCGGGCAGGGCTTCATCTGTCAGACTGTGATGCTTATGTGAATATTGCCGGCGGGATCCGGGTCAATGAACCATCCCTGGATCTTGGTATTGTCATGGCGCTGGCATCCAGCTATCGGGATGTTCCCATCGATGATAAGATGATGGTGTTCGGAGAGGTGGGGCTTTCGGGAGAAGTCCGTGCGGTAAGCATGGCGGAAAAGCGGGTGCAGGAGGCTGCAAAGCTGGGATTTACGTCCTGTATGCTGCCCAGGGTGTGCCTGAACAAAATGAACCAGACTCAGAACGGAATCCGGCTTATCGGTGTGGGAAATGTGGGAGAAGCGATCGCGGTGATCCGCAGATAATGGGACGGAGGAAAAACTATGAACCAGTACAGATGTATTGCACTTGATCTTGACGGGACGCTTTTGAATGAACAGGGAAAGCTGACCGTGTATGCCAGAGAAACCCTGGAAGCAGCCATTGCGGCGGGAATCCATGTAGTAGTTGCCAGCGGACGGGCTTACGATACGCTTCCGGCGTCCGTGCTGGAGATCCCCGGGATCGAATATGCCATCACGTCCAACGGAGCGGCAGTGTATCGGGTTTCGGATTCTTCCTGCCTCTGTGTCCACAAATTACAGAAAGAGACCGTACAGCAGATTCTGGAGATTGCCGAAAAAGAGCTGAAGACTCCGGTGTTTGAGGCATTTGTGGATGGAATTGCCTATGGAGCGGCTGATTATGTAAAGCATCCGGAGCGTTATGAAGCAGATTCACGGGCCGTTGCCTATATCCGTGCCACCAGAAAGCCATGCGAGGATTTTGAGGCGTTTCTGGAGGAACATCTGGAACATCTGGACAGCCTGGATCTGGTGATCTCCGATCCCGATGCGAAAAGGCGGCTTTGGGAACGGTTGGAGAGGGAGGTCTCTCATGTATATATAACAGCGTCTGTGCCGCGGTTACTGGAGATTTCCGATGAAAAATCCGGAAAGGCACAGGCTCTGGCCTATGTGCTGGATCGGCTTGGTGTCTCAAAAACGGAGACAGCTGCCTTCGGAAATGCCGATAACGATGCGGATATGCTGGAGTTCGCCGGCTGTGGAGTAGCGGTCGCGAATGCAACAGAGAAATGCCTGAGGACAGCCAGCCGTGTGACGGAGTCGAACGAAGAGGACGGAGCGGCAAAAGAGATAAGAAGACTGCTTGGAATATAAATCTTGATGTCTGGAAACAAAGAAGAATGCTGGCAGATCGGAATAAATGAACAAAAGACTGGACTCCCGGAGAGCAGCCAGTCTTTTGAATTTTATAAGAATGTGCGGATACAAAGGAATCGCAAGGTAGTGTTTATGCCTCCGGCAGCTCCACCAATGCACAGCAGTTGGGCTGATCAATCTTGATCGGCGGCGTGTGCATATAAAAATAATTCTTTTCCGGTACCCAGGTAAAGAAGGTCATGGTTCCTGTCTCATGGTTGACCGAGTAGAGATACTTTCCGCCGGGGAACATACCGATGTCCTTGGGATATTCGCCACTGACGGGGAGAACCACACGCTGGGACAGAAGCCCGGTCTTTTCATCCCGGTCAAAGATCCCGATGCTGTTGTCTCCGGCGTTGGAGCAGAGCAGAAGCTTTCCGTCTGGAGAAAACCGCAGGGCAGAAGCCGAGTTTACGTTGCTGTGCTTCCTGCCGAGGGTAGAAACGGTCTGAAGCGGTTCAAAACAGGGCAGGCCGTTCTTCTCCTGATAGGAATAGACGGTAATATAGTTTTTCAGCTCACAGATCACATACATGAACCGGCCATCAGGCGAAAAACGTAAGAACCGGGGGGCTGATTCCAGCTCACAGCGAACCACATCGGCCAGTTTTAACGTTCCCAGTTCTTTATTGAAGCGGAAGACCTTGATCTGGTCAATTCCAAGATCGGCAACACAGAGAAATTTTTCATCCGGCGTTAACCGGGAGCAGCTGATATGGGGGCGGAAATTTCGTTCGGCAATGCTGCCGATGCCCTTATCGTAAAAATTATCGGTGATGCTGCCGACGCTGCCATCCTCGTTCATGCGGAGAACCGTTACCTTTCCGTCATGATAACCGGACACAAATACAAAGCTTTTATCCCGGTTGGTGGAAATATGGCAGCCGCGCATTCCGCGGATTGTTGCGGTGCCAAGAGGCTCCAGGCTGCCATCAGGATTGATCCGAAAGCTTAAAATTCCCTCATCTACGATGGAATAAAGGTGGGTGTTGTCCTGGGAAGCAGAGACATAGGATGCGTTGTTGGCATCGATTTCACCGCGCCGGGTCATGGTGCCCTTTTCCGGGTCAACGTCCAGAATGGTAATGCCCCTGCTGTTTCCGATATAAGTATAAGAACCAACGTATGCTGTATATTTTTTCATGAAAAGAAACCCTCCGATCAGATGGTTTTAAATATCTTAAAATATCATAGCATAAGGAACGTGGATTGTTAAGTCCTGTCTGTCAGAATTTCTTTGAATTTCACGGGGAAAGTGACAAAAATGTCACCGGAAATGTCACTGGAATGTCATTTTGCCATGGTATGATAAACTCAAACGAAAACAAAAGGAGCCGAAGGGCCTTTTATGGTATGAAAAAGAAAATCAGGAGGAACAGATCATGGAAATATTACGGGTGGAACATCTTTGTAAAACATATGGTTCCGGAGACACGCAGGTGGATGCACTGAAGGATTTGTCGTTTTCCGTGGAAAAAGGTGAGTTTGTGGCGATCATCGGACCGTCCGGCTCCGGAAAATCAACGCTGCTTCATATTCTGGGAGGGGTGGATACGCCCACCTCAGGGAAGGTTATCATTGACGGAACGCCCATCTATGAACTGAATGAAACGAAACTGGCGATCTTCCGCCGCCGCCAGATCGGACTGATCTATCAGTTCTACAACCTGCTTCCGGTCCTTGATGTGAAGGAAAATATCACGCTGCCACTGCTTCTGGACGGACAGAAGCCGGATGAGAAATATCTGGCAGAGCTGGTAAAGAACCTGGGGCTGGAAGAACGGCTGAACCATCTGCCAAACCAGCTTTCCGGCGGCCAGCAGCAGAGAGTGTCCATCGGGCGGACCCTGATCAATCATCCGGCGATCGTGCTTGCCGATGAGCCTACAGGAAATCTGGACTCCAGGAACAGTATGGAGATCATAGAGCTGCTGAAGGCATCCAATGTGAAATATCATCAGACCCTGGTGATCATTACTCACGATGAGCGGATCGCACTCCAGGCAGATCGTATTATTTCTATTGAGGACGGACAGATCGCTGATGACCGGCGCCAGACCAGCCGGAGCAGCCAGGTACGGGAGGACGGCTGGCGTCGGGAGGTGGTACGATGAATATCGTAAGCAAGGTGACGGTCAAGCATATGAAGGAGAACCGGAAGCGAACCTTGGTGACGATCCTTGGGATTATGCTTTCGGTGGCGTTGATTACAGCGATTTCAGCCTTTGCGGCGTCCTTTCTGGATCTGATGCGCCAGTCCTGCATTGCTTCGGAGGGCGAGTGGCATACGGAGTTTTATGAAGTGAAAAAGGAGCAGCTAAGCAGGATCACCGGGGATGATAAGGTGAAAAAGACGCTGATCCGAAAGGAACTGGGGAATGCGGTACTGGAGGGCGGAGAGGATGAATGGCGGCCTTATATTACCGTGGAGGCATACGATGAGAATGCCATGGAGGCTTATCCGCTGCCCTTAAAGGAGGGCCGGTATCCGGAAAACCCGGAGGAGCTTCTGATCTCAGAGCACATGCTGGAAAACACCGGTGTGGATTGGAAGCTGGGCGATCAGGTGACACTGGATCTGGTTGTCAGCTGGTTTCCGGAGATCAGGAAACAGAAGCGATGGAGCTTCCGAGCTATTATAATTATTCTGAGGGTGAAATCTTAAAGGATCCGACGGCACATACCTATACCATTGTCGGAATCATGAACCGGACGAGAATGGAGGATGTTACCTATGCAGGGTATCTGGCGGTGACAAAGCTGGATGTGGATGTGCTTCCGGCAGAGGAGACCGTGGATGCGGCAGTTCAGATGAAGCATCTGGATAAGAATATGTATGCGTGGAGTGATGGACTGGCAGAGGAGCTTGGAGTCCTGAACGGGAATAATACTACACTGTTAGCTTATTCCATGATTTCCGGAAATTCCGGTATCGTCCATATGCTCAATCTGCTGAAATGGATCATGATGCTCATTGTGGCAGCGGGCTCGGTGGCCGTGATCTACAGTTCCTTTTCTATTTCTATTTCGGAACGAGGCCGGTATCTGGGAATGCTGGCCAGTGTAGGAGCCACACGGAAGCAGAAACGGGATTCAGTCCTTACAGAGGCAGCTTTATTGGGGATCATCGGGATTCCTCTGGGACTGCTTTTGGGCTATCTGGGCGTTTTTGTTGTTACAAAATGTATTCAGGGGCTGATCGGTGACATGCTGAATTACGGTATGGACATGGAGACTGTTTCCATGCGGGTGATCGTATCCTGGCCGGCCATTGCCGGTGCGGTGATCCTGGCAGCGGTGACGATCTTTGTCTCTGCATGGATCCCGGCGGCACGTGCATCAAGGATCACACCGGTCGAGGCAATCCGACAGAACCGCGATATTAAGCTGAGCAGAAAACAGGTGACGACCTCAAAGCTGACCAGGAAGCTGTTTGGCTTCGAAGGAGAACTGGCTCTTAAGAATTTAAAGAGGAATAAGAAGCGCTATCGCGCAACGGTCATCTCCCTGATCTTTTGTATTGCCCTGTATTTAAGTGTGAGCTCCTTCACGGAATATCTGAAGGGCGCATACCAGATGGCCTCCGGACTTGAGACGGCCAACTATCCGGATTACAGCGTATCGATCTATGAACCGGAGAAGAAAGAGCAGGAGAAGCTCATTGAAAAGATCCGAAATCTTTCCGGATATGCGGAGATGGAAGTGACCGATTTCATGAACTACAATTTTTATCCATCCGCCGAAGCATTGGATCCGGAGGTGCGGAAGGAGGCAGTGCTTGGCGGTGAAACGCAAACGGGAGGGAAACAGGAGGAAACAATCGCATTTAATCTTCAGGTCATTGGATTGGATGATCAAAGCATGGAAGCCTATGTGAAAAAGACCGGTGCGGACGGGGAACTGTTAAAACAGGGCGGCGCGATCCTGATCAACAGGCGTATGGATATAAAGGAAGGACGGCGTGCCTGGAAGCAGACCTGGAGCCTGAAAAAGGGAGATACACTGACAGGAGATTTCTGGTTCGTGGAGTATTTTGAGGATGCTGAGAAGGAGTCGGAGGAAAAGCTGGCATCGATCAGCATTCCGGTGGCAGGAGTGACCGATGAACTGCCGTTGGGAGGAAGCTACAGTGGTGATATCAATACTGTTACTATGTATACAACTATGGAAACTGCCCTGAAGCTTCGAACCCAGAAGGCAGTCATGGAAAATACGGAGATCAGTGAAAGCTGTCAGATTTATCTGACAGCGGAAAATAAGGAGATCCTGGGCGAAGGACTCAATGAGCTGGATGAAAACCGGAATCTGTATGTGTATGATGCCACCGGTGCCTTGGAGCAGTTTCAGAATATGCTGCTGCTTATGAATGTGTTCGTTTACGGATTCATTATTCTGACAGCGCTGATCTGTATTACCAGTATTTTCAATACGATTTCCACCAGCATGGCGCTGCGGAAACGGGAATATGCCATGCTCCAGTCTGTTGGCATGGATCCGAAGCGGTTCCGTCGTATGATCACCTACGAAAGCTTCTTTTATGGCTTGAAGGCGCTGATGTGGGGACTGCCCATCGGAATCGCCCTGATGTATCTGATCTATCGCAGTGTTTCAGAGGCGTTAGATATCGGCTTCTACGTTCTGTGGAATCAGGTGTTCATTGCTGTCGTGAGCGTTCTGGCAGTGGTTGGAATTACTATGCGCTATTCCTCGCGGAAGATTAAAAAAGCCAATATTGTGGAGACACTGAAAGAAGAAAATGTGTGATCAGAAATGTGTGAATCCAGAAAAACAGCATACAGACAACAAAGAATAAGAAGCAATCCACGAAAGAAACAGGAGCCAGGCAATCATAAGCCTGGCTCCTGTTTGGGTGGGTGCGCCTAGCGGTACACGTTTCTAAGTATGACGGACGGCATGCCGTCTGTCTGTGGTAAAAGGGAAATCCACCCGCCTATTTTAGAAAAAACCGGCAGATGTTATCCATAC
>CAKRJM010000110.1 GCA_934351765.1 uncultured Lachnospiraceae bacterium
GAATTCTGCAATAACCAGCCCTGCAGTGCTTTCCATGCACGACAGAGGCAACTCTTACATGTGCCTGCTGGCGTGCATGGAAAGCACGCGGGGCGTCTATTACACAATTTCCTACTGTTTGCCCAGATACTCCTCCAGACAGATCCCCTGCTCCATGATTTCCTTTGCGGCTTCTTTTCCCACATACCGGTAATGCCACGGCTCGTTGATGACGCCGGTGATATCGGTCTTGTCCTCCGGATAACGGCGGATAAAGCCGTATTTCCAGCAGTTCTCATTGAGCCAGTCCCAGACAATGTTGGCGTCCTGGGTTTCCCAGTTGTTGGTGGTGATATCCACCGCAAGACCCAGCTCATGCTCGCTGGTTCCGGGGATCGCCACCCATTCCTCAGCGGCGGTTTTTGCCTCGTCCGCAGAATAGCCCTGGGCTTCATACTCGGCAATCTTATCATCCATGATCTCCTGCTGCTCGGCATTTGTCCGGTAGGAGGAGGAAATATGAGGCGTAACTCCCTCGGCTCTCGCATCGTCAAACATCTGCTGAAGCTCCGGATAAATTCTTGCATCCACGGCCTGTCCGCCGGAAAGCTCCTCCTTCTCAAACTGATAATCCGACGGCAGCGGATTCCACCGGTTCACCAAAATAAGCCGCCAGTCCGATTCTTCGGCTGCGGCACTGCTTTCCGCCGCCTGATTTCCTCCGGCCACAGCGGTTTTGCCGGAATTACCGCCTTTTCCCGGAAAGGCACAGGCAGAGGCAAACAAAAGAAGCGACAGCATAAAGCAGACCGCCGTTCGTTTTCCCGCCATAGAATCGTTTCCTTTTGTTCTGCAATTCTTCATGTTTCCTCCCTATCTGAAAACGGCTTCCTCCCGCAAATCCGGGAAGAAGCCGCTTTTTATGGAACAGATGCCTTTACTGCGGATCAACAGGCGTATTTCCGTTCTGTCCGTCTTCCATGACCGGAGGCGTCTCCGGCAGGATTTCCGTTGAATGAACAAACCGTTCGATCAGATAAACCATCACAACAATCAGCAAACAGCAGATCACCGTCACTCCCCAGAACACACCGAGGGAACCGTACATCCAGTCAAGTGCTCCCGTCTCCGATCCCAGCACAGACAAAAGGTTTGCCGCCATATGGAACAGGATCGGTGCCGCCATAGTATGATACCGCTCATACACATAGACAAACAGAAGTCCCAGAAGGAACGCATACACGCCCTGCACCAGATTTCCGTGATAAATACCGAAGATCAGTGCACTGAGCACCGCACCGGTCCCCAGACTGGTATACTCCCGGAGTCTCCGATAAATGAGACCACGAAAAATGAGTTCCTCCACAATGGGGATCAGAAGTCCCAGTCCCACAAACTCCAGCACAAGCTTTCCGCCGTAAAGAACCTCGGAAACCTCATCATAAGCGCTGGACACGCTGTAAAGGCCGCTCACCATGATCAGATTGTTTCCCGCAAGGCAGGTCACGGCACCAAGCACCGCGATCAGTACAAACAGCGGAGCCGAAACCTTTGTATAGCAGTGCGCTCTTCCGGCGATCCGGTCCCGTTTCCGGTCCATGCGGTAAAACAGGATCAGAAGCGGCAGGGTAAGCGCCGCTCCGATCACCTGGAGCTCCAGCGCCACAGAAAGCGTCCGGTTTAATATTTCATTAAATATCTCGTTCATCTGGCTGCTCAGACTCGCTGAATCATAGCCTGCAACGGTCTGAAACGAGATATACAAAGTTACAAGGGTCTGCACAAAGAAACAGATACCGTAGTATACAAGTCCCGGATAAAGCAGTCTCCAGACTCTCCTTCCCCAGCTTTCCTGTTTCATAACCACGCTCCTATTCTGCCTTTCCCCTGCTCTTTACTGTCGCAATATCAATCAGTGTCAGGCCGTCCTCCCGGTTTTCCAGGCTGGTAACCAGTGCCTTTGCCGTATCTATGGCTGTCAGAACATTCACACCAGTCTCAATGGCATTCCGGCGGATCACAAAGCCGTCATGGCTCTTCGCTGCTCCCTGATTAGGCGTGTCGATAACCAGATCGATGTCATGCTCCAAGATCAGGTCAAGAAGGTTGGGAGACTCCTGCTCCAGCTTATTGATCTTGATGGCCTTTACGCCGTTCTCATTGAGGACCTTCGCCGTGCTTCTTGTGGCATAGATCTTATAGCCGAGGGCCGCGAACCGGCGTCCGATGTCAACGGCCTCCAGCTTGTCAGCATCCTTTACCGTCATGATCATCTTCTTGGTCTTGGGCAGGTTGAAGCCTGCGCCGAGGAACGCCTTGTAAAGCGCCTCATTAAAGGTCTTTGCAATACCGAGGCACTCACCGGTGGATTTCATTTCCGGGCCCAGTCCGATATCTGCGCCGCGGATCTTCTCAAAGGAGAATACCGGCATCTTAATGGCGATATAATCTGCCTCCGGCTGCAGTCCGGGCTCATATCCCAGATCCTTGATCGTAGAACCGATGATCACCTGCGTTGCCAGCTTTACGATAGGAATACCGGTCACCTTGCTGATATAAGGAACCGTACGGCTGGAACGGGGGTTCACCTCGATGACATAAACCTCTTCGTTGCTCACAATGAACTGGATATTGATGAGGCCCCGTACATGAAGCGCTCTTGCCAGCTTTCTTGTATAATTTTCGATGACTCTCTTTGTCTTATCACTCAGGCTCTGTGCCGGATATACAGAGATACTGTCACCGGAATGGATTCCGGCACGCTCAATATGCTCCATGATACCGGGGATCAGAACATCCTCACCGTCACATACCGCATCAACCTCGATCTCTTTTCCGATGAGATACTTGTCTACCAGAATCGGATGCTCCTGTGCGATCCGGTTGATGACACCGATAAACTCGGTGATATCCTGATCGTTGATGGCGATCTGCATACCCTGTCCGCCCAGTACGTAGGAAGGACGAACCAGAACCGGGTAGCCCAGATCATGTGCCGCCCTGATGGCTTCCTCACAGGTAAATACGGTGTGTCCCGCCGGTCTCGGAATACAGCATTCCTCCAGGATCCGGTCAAAAAGCTCACGGTCCTCTGCCGCATCAACATCCTCTGCGGAGGTTCCAAGGATCGGAACGCCCATCTTCATCAGTGCTTCTGTAAGCTTGATGGCTGTCTGGCCGCCGAACTGAACCACAGCTCCGTCGGGCTTTTCAAGCTCAACCACGTTCTCCACATCCTCAGGAGTCAGCGGCTCAAAATACAGCTTATCGGCAATATCGAAGTCGGTACTTACCGTCTCCGGGTTATTGTTGATGATAATGGTCTCATAGCCGGCTTCGCTGAACGCCCAGGTACTGTGAACGGAGCAGAAGTCAAACTCGATACCCTGGCCGATTCGGATAGGGCCGGAGCCGAGGACGAGAACCTTCTTTTTGGTACGCTCGCCTGCAGCTTCATTCTCACTGCCAAAGCAGGAATAGTAATACGGAGTTTCTGCCGCAAACTCAGCCGCGCAGGTATCAACCATCTTGAACGCCGCATGGATGCCATACTCGTTCCGCAGCGCCTTAATCTCTTTTTCTGTCTTTCCGGTAAGCTTTCCGATCACATTATCGGGGAACTCAATCCGTTTTGCCTCTGCCAGAAGCTCCTTCGTTAACGGCTCTCCGGCAAGGCGCTTCTCCATCTCCGTCAAGATGGCGATCTTATCAATAAACCACTTGTCGATCTTTGTAATATCATGGATCAGGTCATAGGAGAATCCGCGGCGCAGTGCCTCCGCGATCACATAGATCCGGCGGTCATCTACCACATGGAGACGCTCCGTTAACTCTTCGTCGGTATCCTTGGTGAAGTCCACACTTAACAGACTGTCCACATGCTGCTCCAGAGAGCGGATGGCCTTCATGAGGGCGCCTTCAAAGTTGGTGCAGATACTCATAACCTCACCGGTTGCCTTCATCTGAGTCGTCAGCGTTCTCTTGGCACTGATGAACTTATCGAACGGCAGGCGGGGCAGCTTTACCACGCAGTAGTCCAGCATGGGCTCGAAGCTTGCATACGTCTTTCCGGTGATGGCATTGGGAATCTCGTCCAACGTGTAGCCCAGCGCGATCTTTGCTGCCACCTTGGCGATGGGATAGCCGGTCGCTTTGGAGGCCAGAGCCGAAGAACGGCTTACACGGGGATTTACTTCGATAACACAGTATTCAAAGCTCTCCGGATGAAGAGCAAACTGTACATTACATCCGCCGGTGATCTTTAACTCATCAATAATATTCAGTGCGGCGCTTCGGAGCATCTGGTATTCTTTATCTCCCAGGGTCTGAGACGGTGCCACAACAATACTGTCACCGGTATGAACGCCGACAGGGTCAATGTTTTCCATATTGCAGACGGTGATCACATTTCCGTTTCCGTCACGCATTACTTCATACTCGATCTCTTTCCATCCGGCGATACACCGCTCTACCAATACCTCGCCTACACGGGACAGACGCAGACCGTTCTGGAGGATTTCGATCAGCTCCTCTTCATTATCCGCGATACCGCCGCCGCTTCCGCCGAGAGTATAAGCCGGACGCAGAACAACCGGATAGCCAATCTCATTGGCAAAATCAATACCTGCCTGAACATCATGAACGACCAGGGATGCCGCACAGGGCTCACCGATCTTCTCCATGGTATCCTTGAATTCCTGGCGGTCTTCTGCCTTTTTAATCGTCTCCGGTGTGGTACCGATCAGCTTTACGTTGTGGCTTTCCAGATAACCGGAGTCAGCCAGCTCCATGGCAAGGTTCAGTCCTGCCTGGCCGCCCAGGGTCGGCAGAATGCTGTCGGGCTTTACTTTTTCAATGAGCTGCTCCAGAACCGGAACAGTCAGGGGCTCAATATAAACTTCATCTGCGATGTCTTTATCGGTCATAATGGTCGCCGGGTTGGAATTCAGCAGAACAACCTCAACGCCCTCTTCTTTTAAGGAACGACATGCCTGGGTACCGGCATAGTCGAACTCTGCAGCCTGGCCGATGACGATGGGGCCGGAGCCGATTACAAGTACTTTTTTAATGTCAGGATTCTTAGGCATTAGTCATTCACCTCCATCATCTTTAAGAAACGGTCAAACAGATACGCCGAATCTCTCGGTCCGGGGCATGCCTCGGGGTGGAACTGAACCGTGAAAATGTTCTTTCCCGTATAAGCAAGACCCTCGTTTGTCTTGTCGTTGACATTCACAAACGCCGGTACCGCAATCTTTTCGTCCAGAGAATCGGTATCCACCACATATCCGTGGTTCTGGGAAGAAATATAGACTCTTCCGGTGGCCAGATCCTTTACGGGGTGGTTTCCGCCTCTGTGGCCGTACTTCATCTTATAGGTGTCTCCGCCGGTTGCCAGCGCCATGAGCTGATGGCCGAGGCAGATGGCAAAGATCGGGATATCGGTATCATAAAGCTTCCTGATCTCGGCGATGATCTCCACACACTCCTTGGGATCTCCGGGGCCGTTGGAAAGCATGATTCCGTCCGGTGCATCGGCGATGATCTCTGCCGCTGTGGTATAAGCAGGATAAACCGTTACCCGGCATCCGCGCTCATTTAAGGAACGGGCGATATTGCGCTTTGCTCCAAGGTCCAGAAGCGCCACTCTGGGACCGTCCCCCTCCAGTACATATTTTTCCTTACAGGTAGTCTTCCGGACAACACCGGCAGGCGTATACGCCTTGATCTTCGGAAGGATCTCGTCCAGGTCATAATTCTCATTGGTCGTGATCATTCCGTTCATGGTACCCTTTTCTCTCAGGATCTTCGTCAGAGCTCTGGTATCGATCCCGGCGATTCCGGGAATATCATGCTTCTCCAGGAAATTCTGGATCGTATCCTCGCACCGGAAATTGCTGGGCATTCTGGAAAGCTCTCTCACGATATAGCCATCAGGCCAGGGACGTTCCGATTCCATATCTTCATAACAAATTCCATAATTACCAATCAGGGGATACGTCATTACTACTGCCTGTCCGGCATAAGAAGGGTCTGTAAGAACTTCAAGATATCCTGTCATTGAAGTATTAAAAACAATTTCACTGATGATTTCTTTTGCCGAACCGATACTGGTGCCGGAAAAGACGGTTCCATCTTCTAATATTAGAAATGCGTTCATTAGTCCACCGTTTCCTTTCGTAGTCCTGCAAAATGCGCGGAAACCGCGCATTCACCAACTTAAGCTCAAATTGTAAAGATTCTACCACAACGTGCTCTACAATGCAAGTCCTTTTTCACGGAATGTCTGAGGCGATTCCGATCTGCGGCCGATTCTGTTTTTCTCCGAACCGCTGCTGTCTCATTTGCTTTTCTTATCATAGCACAGATCCCGGATGATTTCCATATTTTAATAGAAACAAACCTGTGGAGATTTTCCCTTGAAACTGAAACTTGCGCAGACCGATCCCGTGGACAGCGGGCAGCTTTCCGTTTCTGTCCTTTCCGCCCAGAATAATTTTCCCATATCCGGCGCCAAGGTCCGGATCACCAGAACCGGACCAGAGGAACGGCCCGTTGAAGAGCTCCGCACCGACACCTCCGGACAGACGGAAGAGATCACCGTCGGCACACCGCCGCTGGAGTACAGTATGGAGCCGGGTGAATCGCGCCCCTATGCCGAATTCACCATTACGGTCTCTGCTCCCGGCTATGAATCTCAGACTGTCGAGGGCACCGAGGTTCTCCCGGAAGCTGAGGCTCTCCAGAATATCCGTCTCCGTCCTCTGTCCGAAGGCGAAGGCGCCGCTCCGGTGATCCAGATTCCCGATCATACCCTCTACGGCTTTTATCCGCCGAAGATCGCCGAACCGGAGGTAAAACCTATCGCCGAAAGCGGAAGCATTGTTTTAAGCCGCGTCGTTACGCCGGAGACCATCATTGTCCACGACGGCGCTCCCACCAATTCTTCCGCAAAAAATTATTATGTTCCTTATAAAGACTACATTAAAAATGTAGCCTCCAGCGAAATCTATGCCAACTGGCCCGAAGCCACCATCACCGCCAACGTGCTGGCCATCATGTCCTTCACCATGAACCGGGTCTACACGGAGTTTTACCGGAACCGCGGCTACGACTTCACCATTACCTCATCCACCGCCTACGACCACAAATGGATCTACGGGCGCAACATCTTCGAGAGCATCTCCGTCATCGTTGACGAAATCTTCAGCGATTATCTCTCCCGCCCCGATGTCAAACAGCCGATCCTCACCCAGTACTGCGACGGCAGGCAGGTTTCGTGCCCCGGCTGGATGACCTTATGGGGAAGGAATTGATTGAAAACCATACAGGTTCTTTCTGGAACAAATCCATTCATTTTGTTCTTTACATTTTCCAAGATTGTGCTAAAATAAATAATCGTGAGGGGCATTAGCGCAGTTGGGAGCGCGCAACAT
>CAKRJM010000111.1 GCA_934351765.1 uncultured Lachnospiraceae bacterium
GCAGCACCTGATTTTCTCAAATGCTGCCCAGACGGTCGGCTTTTATGGACTCCAGCGACACCGTGTACTCACGCTTTCCGTCAGCCCCTGAAGTCTTTTGATTATGTTAATAATATAACATACCTTTCTCTGTTCGTCAATCTCTTTTGATATGATTTTCTCATAATGTTTTTTCTTCCTATCGCAAAAGAGGACTCCGCAAACCTGCGGTGCCCTCTCTTTTATTCATCAGGAAGCTTCCTGATAAGATTTATGCGTTGTTCTCTTCTGCCTTTTCCACTCTTGTAATGGCGGTCTTTACCATGGGGATCCGGCAGTTCTTGTTTCCGCCGAACTCAACGATCACCATATCATCGGTGATGTCGATGATCACGCCGTAGAATCCGCTGGTGGTCTCCACGCTGTCACCGATCTCCATGCTGTTGATCAGCTGCTGAAGCTGCTTCTGCTGCTTCTTCTGGGGACGAATCGCGATAAAGTACATGAATGCGATGATTACGACAATATAGATCACCCAAAAGCCGACACCGCCCATACCGCTGGCTGCTAATAAATTCATAGTCATTCTCCTTTTTCTTCCTGTCCGTGTTCCATACCGGCCAGTTTTTCTTTTTTATATTCGGCATACCGATGTTCTTCAATCGCATTCCGAATCTCACTCATCATTGTATTATAAAAATACAGATTATGCAAGACGCAAAGCCGCATTCCAAGCATTTCTTTGGCTTTCAAAAGATGTCGGATGTAAGCTCTGCTGTACCGCCTGCATGCCGGACAGCCGCAGCCCTCCTCAATGGGCCGGTCATCCAGCTCATACCTTGCATTGAACAGATTCCGCTTTCCATGATTGGTATACACATGACCGTGACGGCCGTTCCTCGACGGATACACACAGTCAAAGAAATCCACACCGCGCTCCACCGCTTCCAGAATGTTTGCCGGTGTTCCGACGCCCATCAGATAGGTGGGTTTATTCTCCGGAAGATGAGGAACGGTTACATCAAGGATCCGATACATCTCCTCATGGCTCTCGCCGACGGCAAGCCCACCGACGGCATACCCGTCCAGATCCATCTCCGAAATTTCATCGGCGTGGCGGATCCGCACATCCTCCAGAATGCCGCCCTGGTTAATGCCGAAAAGCAGCTGTTCTTTATTGATGGTATCAGGAAGACTGTTGAGCCGTGTCATCTCTGCCTTGCACCGGGCCAGCCATCTGGTTGTCCGGGCAACGGAATTCTCGATATAATCCCGCTCCGCCTTTGCAGGCGCACACTCATCAAATGCCATGGCAATGGTGGAAGCCAGATTTGACTGGATCCGCATGCTTTCCTCCGGTCCCATAAAAATCTTTCTTCCGTCAATATGGGAATTGAAGTATACGCCCTCTTCCTTGATACGGCGCAGCCCTGCCAGGGAAAATACCTGGAAGCCGCCGGAATCCGTCAGGATCGGCTTGTCCCAGGACATGAACTTATGAAGCCCGCCCAGCTTCTTCACGATCTCATCGCCGGGGCGTACATGAAGATGATAGGTATTGGAAAGCTCCACCTGGGTTCCGATCTGCTCCAGATCCGAGGTGGCAACGGCGCCCTTGATAGCCGCCGCTGTTCCCACGTTCATAAATACCGGGGTCTCAATGACTCCGTGGACGGTGGTGACTCTGGCACGCTTCGCCCGCCCGTCCTTTGCTAAAATCTCATATTTCATACATTAATCCTGATTCCTGGATTTGATCTTCGTTTTCATCAGATACCAGATCGGGCCGGTCAGGAATACGGAGGAGTATGCACCGCATAAAATTCCGACCATCAGAGGCAGAGCGAACTCCCGGATAGAGGAAACGCCCATGATGTAAAGAACAAATACCATGATAAAGGTCGTCAAAGAGGTATAGATGCTTCTTGTCAGGGTCTGATTGATGCTCAGGTTCACCACATCGGCAAGAGTTGCCTTCTTGTCCATGGACTTGAGGTTCTCACGGATCCGGTCAAAGATAACAATCGTGGCATTGATGGAATAGCCGACGATCGTCAGCATGCAGGCGATAAAGGTATTGCCCACGCTCCATTTTGTGATGGCATAAAATGCCAGAACCACTAATACGTCATGGACCAGAGCCAGAACGGCGCTGGTTGCAAACCGGATATCCTTGAACCGGAACCAGATATAGAGCAGCATAAAGATCGTAGCCACGATCACGGAGATAACGGCATTACGCTTCATCTCACCGCTTACGGTTCCGCTGATGCTGTCGGCTGTGATATTTTCCTCAGTCACGCCATACTTCTCTTCCAGCTTGCTGTTCAGCTCCTGACGCTCCTCCACGGACAGCGTTCTTGTCTTGATGATGACCTGGCTGGAGCCGGTAACCTTCTGAGTCTCCACATTGGCATCCCCGGTCACCTCTTCCACGATCGGAACCACTTCGTTATGAATCGTCTCCATGGAAAGATCCTCATTGAAGGTTACGCTGGTGGACGTACCGCCCTTGAATTCCAGGCTGTAATTCAGAACACTTCCCTGGCTGCCGTTTGCATAGACACCCATGAAAACGAAACCGGCCACGATCACAACGAGAGAGCAGATGATACAAATGGTTTTCTTCTTAACATAATCCACCTTAAACGGTGCTTTTGCTTTTCCGTAGAACTTCTCAGACTGGAAGCCCAGGTTGTAAAGTGCATTCAGGGCAAGCTTTGTGATCACAAGAGCTGTGAACATGGAAAGTACAATACCGAGCGCCAGAGTCTGAGCAAAGCCCTTGATCGTTCCGGTTCCTCTCCACATCAGAACCGCTGCGGCGATCAGGGTTGTCACGTTACCGTCAATGATGGCGGAGAGAGCCTTATTGAAGCCCTCCTTAATGGCACCCTTTACGGTCTTTCCTGCTGCCAGCTCCTCCCGGATACGGGCGAAGATGATGACGTTTGCATCAACAGCCATACCAATGGAAAGGATAATGCCGGCGATACCGGGCAGTGTCAGGGTGATATCAAATGCACTTAAAAATACAATGGTCAGAGCCACATAGAAGGTCAGTGCAATGGCAGAAGCCAGACCGGGAATCCAGTAAACAGCGATCATCAGGGCTGCCACGATGAGAAAACCGATCACACCAGCCTTCAGGCTTGTGGAGATGGCATCCTGTCCCAGCTTCGCTCCGACTACATTGGATCGGATTTCCTTTAATTCCAGCGGCAGAGAGCCGATCCGAATGGTAGATGCCAGGTTATTGGCCTCCTCATAATCGCTCATGCCGTCGATGCTGCAGTTTCCGCCGGTGATCTTCTGTCTTACGGTCGGGTTGGAAACGGTTTTTCCATCATAAACAATGGCGATCCGCTTTCCCACGTTCTCCTCGGTGATCTGGGCAAATTTCTCTGCCGCCTCATCCGTGAACTGGAGAGCTACCGAATACTCCGTTGCACCGGTGGTCTGGTTCTTCTGACCTGCAGGCTGTGCGCCCTTGACATCATCGCCGGTCAGAAGCACGTTTCCGCTCTCATCCTGGAAGGAAAGGCTTCCGGGCTGTCCCAGTTCCTCCAGGATCGCATTGGCATCGGACACACCGGGAATATCCACGTTGATCCGGTCGCTGCCCTCCTGGTAAACCTCGGCCTCATTGCTGTAATTCTCCACACGGAGCTTTAACTTGTAGATCGTATCTGCCATGTCGGTCGCAGAAGGATCCTCGTCAACCGTCTGGTAGGTAATGCTTACACCGCCGGCCAGGTCAAGACCCAGCTTGATGTCACTCATGCTGCCGGACGCATCACTGCCGATCCCCGCAATCGCGGTATAGATAAAACCGGCAATCACGACCAGCAGAATCAGCAGACAGGCGATCCCTTTCCCCCTCTGGGGCTTGGTTCCGTTACTTTTCATCTTTGCTTTTCTCCTTTTAATCCTCGTTGGCAAGCGCGGCCTTGATCATGATGGCGCACTCGATTCGCTTTTTCTGCATTTCGCAGCCGATGTCATAAGCTCCGGTAATGGAACCGTCATAATTCCAGGAATTTGCCGCACAGCCGCCGCTGCAATAGAACCGTGCAAAACAGTTCCGGCATTTTTCCTTGGCATAAACATTACAGAGCTTGAACTCGTCACGCACCTCGGTGTTGGTGATTCCTGTGTCCACGGTTCCGAGAAGGAACTGCTCCTGTCCTACGAACTGATGGCAGGGATAAAGATCACCCCAGGGCGTCACGGCAAGATACTCGGTTCCTGATCCGCAGCCGGAAAGGCGCTTCGCTACGCAGGGGCCCTGGGTCAGATCGATATTAAAATGGAAGAAATTGAAGCCGTTTCCGGCCTTCTTCCGCTTAATATATTCCTTTGCCAGGCGGTCATACTCCTCGAGAATCTGAGGAAGATGCTCCTCATGGATCGCATAATCCTCCTCCGGTGCTGCCACCACCGGCTCCACAGAGATTTCCTTAAAGCCTTCGTCCGCAAAATGGAGTACATCGTTTGCGAAATCCAGATTGTATTTTGTAAACGTTCCGCGGATATAATAGCTCTTATCCCCACGGGACTTTGCAAACTTTTTAAACTTTGGCATAATAATGTCATAGCTGGAGCCTTTTCCATTTCTGGTCGGACGCATCTTATCATTGATCTCTTTCCGGCCATCGATGCTGAGCACCACATTTGCCATTTCTTTATTTAAGAAGTCAACCACTTCATCGGTCATGAGCATGCCGTTTGTGGTCATGGTAAAGCGGAAATTCTTATTGAACTCCTTTTCCTTGGAACGGCCGTATGCCACAAGCTGCTTGACTACCTCCCAGTTCATTAACGGCTCTCCGCCGAAAAAGTCCACTTCCAGGTTCCGTCTGTTTCCGGAGTTGGCAATAAGGAAATCCAGAGCCTTCCGGCCAACCTCATAGCTCATGATGGCACGGCGGCCATGATACTCGCCTTCCTCGGCGAAGCAGTATTTGCAGCCCAGATTACAGTCATGGGCCACATGAAGACACAGCGCCTTTACCACGGTCTTCCTGCTCTTGAAATCCTTCACATACTGTTCATATACATCCTCGGTAAACAGTACACCGTCCTGCTTCAGCTCCTCGATCTCCTCCAGGGCTTCTCTGATATCCTCTGCGGGATACGTTCCCTCCAGAGCAGGAACGACTGCGTCTGCACCGTCCTTGTCATACACAGCAATGGCATCATATACCACATCGTCAACCACATGGACCGCGCCGCTGCACACATCCATTACGATGTTGTAGCCATTATTTTTATACTGGTGAATCAACTTTTTACTCCTCTCTGCTGCCTGATTGTCTGTTTGATCCGCGTAATGTCTGCGGCCGCTGTTTCTGCGCCGCTGTACGCAATTTACCCGGCCGGGATTTCTTTTCCCCAAACCGAATGAAAGACACTCCGCATCCGCGAAGTGCCCCTCTTACATGCCTGATCGACAATTGTGTATTGCCGCGCCGCACAATCCTGCGCACGCGCTGTCACAGCAATCTCACTTATTTATGATTCTCGCAGGACTGGTTTCCTACTGTACAGGAAGTCTTGCATGCAGACTGGCAGGAAGTCTGGCATTCGCCGCATCCGCCCTTCTTCATGGACTCCTTTAACGTACTGGAAGTTAAAGTCTTTACTCTCTTCATATCTTCTCCTCCTATCTGAATGAATCCATTTGGCTTAGTATACCACAGTTTATGGCAGTTGGAAAGAGTTTTTTAGCCTTGGCCGAAAGAAAATCTGCTCCAAAACTCCTGCCGGAACTCCTTCCCCGGAATTGTCCGGCCGTTCTTTTCTCCTCCATCCCTTCATATACTATGATAGTAATTCCACGGTTTATTATATGCTCCTGATCTCTGAACCTAACCTGTAAAAGAAAGAAGGGATTCTATGTCACAGACACTCCGCCATAAGCTTTCCACTCTGCTTCTCTCCCTCCTGCTGGCTGCGCTGTCATCCGCACTTCTTCTGTTTATTCTCTCATTTCTTCTTTACAAGCTCCGTCTCAATAACGGAACGCTCCGTCTGTTTGTCTGTCTGATCTATGTGCTCTCCTGCTTCTCCGGAGGCTTTCTCGCCGGAAAACGGATCAAAACCAGACGCTTCCTCTGGGGCGCTGTCTCCGGACTGCTTTATGTACTGGTACTGCTTCTGCTGTCCGCACTGTCACAAGGCGGACTCCAGGCAGGCACCTCCGGGATTTTGACGGCGGCAGGACTGTGTATCGGAGGCGGGACAGCCGGAGGAATGCTCAGTTGAATCCCGGCAGGGAGAACTCGGCCCCGTCCTGTTCCGCAGTCGGCACATATTAGAGTTGCCTCCCTGCGGAACAGGACGGGGCCTCGCGTTCTCTCCGGAATTCTGGACTATCGGTTCCATTTATTTTGGCATTCGCTCAACACGAAGAGATCTCCCTGCGGAGCAGGACGGGGCCTCGCGTTCTCTCCGGAATTCTGGACTATCAGTTCCGTTTATTTTGACATTCGCTCAACACGAAGAGATCTCCCCGCGGAGCAGGACGGGGCCTCGCGTTCTCTCCGGAATTCTAGTTAGAAGTCAGCTTATCCTGGTACTGGTTATCAACCTTTATTTTGAAAATGTTGAATCATTTCTGGAAAGAAGATATACACAATACTGATTCATGCTAATTCCTTCTCTCCTGGAATGTTCTGCGAGGGATCTGTGCAGACTCCTGGGAATTCTTAATTTAAACTGTCCGGAATAATCTTCCAGGCTGTCCGGCTCATAAATCTCCACGCCTTCTTCCAGTGCTGCCTCTAACCATGCTTTTTTCGCATCCAGCGCATTCTTCACTGCACATTCCACAGTTTCTCCACAGGTAATACAGCCCGGCAGATCCGGATAAGAAACTACAAATCCGCCTTCATCTTTATCTTCTACAATTTCCATACGATAGGACATTGCCATATAATCATTCAGCGTCTTCATCATTCTTCGCCTCACTCTCCACAATCTGTCTCACCATTTCAACGTATACTTTCTTGATTGGTTCATGCTTTGGTATTGTAATCGGCATACAGCCTTTTTTCCTAAACGTATAATGACTGCTTCCATTTCTCGGCGCGTTCATTTCATATCCATAACTTTCCAATACTTTCCGAAGTTCATCAAACCGGAGATCCTTTGATAAAGTACAGATACGTGCTATCAGTTTATCCCACTTCGACACTCTTTATTCCCTCCTTTTTGCATTATATATGATATCGTATATGGTGTCAATCTTCCATTTTAACCATACTGTCTGCTCATTGTAACATTCGCTCAACACAAAGAGATCTCCCTGCGAAGCAGGAATATGCCGTCCTTAAAGGCAAATCTTGACAGTCACTCTGAGATATTGTAAGATACTCCTTAATATAATCTTTTAAAGGAGTGTGATTTTTTTTGGA
>CAKRJM010000112.1 GCA_934351765.1 uncultured Lachnospiraceae bacterium
CATGAACGAACACTGCATTGTACGCATCCTTGACAGAGGCCAGCGGATGACTGCTGGGGATCAGCATGGGATGAACCCGGACCTCAATCCCGTCCTCGGTATTCCGTGCTACACCTAAAAGCTTGATATCACAGCCAAGCTCTCTTGCATACTTGATGTCCTTGGCACTGATCTTGGAAATTCCCTCTGTGTAAACATCCGCAAAGGTTACCCGGGAATGAAACGCAATGGAAGCCATGATCGCCATCTTGCGGCCTGCGTCGTGTCCTTCCACATCGGCAGTGGGATCGGCCTCTGCATAACCAAGCTCCTGTGCCACCGCCAGAGCATCGGAAAATTCCATGCCTTCATCGGTCATCTTCGTTAAAATAAAGTTTGTGGTTCCATTCACGATGCCCATAACATCCGTGATCTCATTGCCCATAAGACACTGACGAAGAGGACGGAGGATCGGGATTCCGCCTGCCACCGATGCCTCAAATAAGAAGTCACAGTGATGCTCCGCTGCTGTTTTCAATAACTCGCCGCCTCTTGCTGCGATCAGGTCTTTATTGGCAGAAACCACATGACGGCCTGCCTTCAGCGCTTCCATGATGTAGGTACCGGCCGGCTCCAGTCCTCCCATGACCTCGATGATCAGGCTGATGGAATCATCTCCGATGATCTCCTGCCAGTCTGTGGTCAGAAGGCTTCTGTCTGCCTTCTTCGCCGCCTTTTCCACATTTCGGACCAGGATCTTTGCTATCTCAATCTCCACACCTGCGCGCTCCGGCATTTCATCTTTGCGCATCTCCAGTAATTTATACACTCCGCCGCCGACGGTTCCAAGCCCCAGCAGGGCGATTCTTACTTTTTTCATCTGTTTCCTCCATATCATTGTCTTTGATGATCTCACCGTTTACGATGGAACTTTCATTCCTCATAGATTGTAGGAAAAAACATTCTGTTTGTCAACCAGAAACAAACGTTTTTCTCCGGGAAACATTCTGCTTATCTCCTATTTCATCTGTTTTTCATCCGTTTTTCCTGTGTTTCTTTTGGAAATTTTCCACCATTTCCACCTAATTTTTATAAGAATCCTGCCCGGAAAAGTAATATTTTTACCAAAAAAAGATTCGGGGATTGCCTATTTTCCAAATTCCTGTTAAAGTAATAGTTAATTATTTTAAGGAGGTTTTTCTCTATGTCTGACGACGAAAGATTTATCCCGACTGATTCCGATTTCGACACCCGTCTGGATCAGCTTGTAGAATATTGCAGGAATTCCAACCGCATAGATTTGAATCTCTATACCGAATATGATGTCAAACGCGGCCTGCGCGATTCCAACGGTAAGGGTGTGCTGACCGGTCTGACCGAGATTTCCGATGTTATCGGCTTTGATGTGGTACGCGGAAAAAAAATCCCTGCTGATGGCCGCCTGTATTATCAGGGCTATAACATTCAGGATCTGATCCATGGCTGCCAGGGACGCAAGTTTGCGTTCGAGGAAATCACTTATCTGCTGCTCTTTGGGAACCTTCCCACAGAAGCCCAGCTGGAAGAGTTTCTGGAACTGATGGGACATTTTCGTGCCCTGCCGGATACCTTTGTCCGCGATATCATTATGAAGGCTCCCAGCAAGGATATCATGAACTCTCTCCAGAAGAGTGTTCTGACCCTTTATACTTATGATAAAAACCCCGACGAGATCTCGATCCCCAATGTGCTGAAGCAGTCGCTTCACCTCATTGCCCAGATCCCGCTGGTTTCTGTTTATGCATACCAGGCCTATCGTCACTACCATCTGGATGACAGCCTGGTGATCCGGAATCCCAGACCGGAGCTTTCCACTGCAGAAAATATCCTTCGGCTGCTCCGTCCCGACGGACAGTATACCGAATTAGAAGCTAAGGTTCTTGACGTTGCCCTTGTTATTCACGCAGAACACGGCGGCGGCAATAACTCCACCTTTACTACCCATGTTGTATCTTCCACCGGAACAGATACCTACTCAGCCGTTACTGCTTCTCTTGGCTCCTTAAAAGGCTTCAAACACGGCGGTGCCAATTTAAAGGTTCAGAACATGTTTGCCGACTTAAAGGAACATGTTTCCGACTGGTCCAATGAAGCAGCTGTTCAGGCTTATTTACAAAAGCTCATCAACAAAGAGGCCTTCGATCACAGCGGCCTGATCTACGGTATCGGTCATGCCGTTTATACAAAGTCTGACCCCCGGTGCGTCATTTTGAAGAAATATGCGGAAGCTCTTTCGGAGGAAAAAGGACGTACGGAAGAATTCAACCTTTACCAGACTGTGGAGCGTCTCGCATGCAAGCTTTTGCAGGAGCAGAAAAATCTCCACAAGGATGTCTGTGCCAATGTCGATTTTTACAGCGGCTTTGTTTATAACATGTTAGGACTGCCCAACGAGCTCTTTACCCCCATCTTTGCCATCTCCCGTATTTCCGGCTGGTGTGCACACCGGATGGAGGAGCTCATTAACTCCAGCAAGATCATTCGTCCCGCCTACAAGTATGTGGGGCACCATAGAGATTATGTGGAGCTTGGCGATCGAATGTAACCATTGGCTCCTGTATGACAGGCGAGATAAAACAGACAGCCGCATATCGGAACTGTCACATAGTTTTTATTTCATAAGACGAACTTTCCTATGAAATAAAAGGCCGGAGAGTATTCAGGCTCTCCGGTCTTTTTATATCCATACGGCATAAACTATGACAAGTCACATTCGTTTCATTCTATCTCATGTAAAACAGTACGCCCAGGGTTCCCGGTCCGCAGTGGCTTGAGATCACGCCGCCGGCCCTTGTCTCAATTACATGCCTGAAAATCCCAAGGCTCTTTAAATACGCCCGCACCTGCTCCACGGTCTCCGGATCACAGCCGGAGTGGGTAATAAATACCCGCGCCGGATCTGCCTGTAAAAGCTCCGGTTCCATATCCTTTGTGTATTTCACCAGAACCTTTCCCAACGGTCCGCGGTATTTTTTATCTACGCCCATCTTTCCATCCTTGACAACGATCCGGGGCTTTAATTTTAAGGTATTGGCAAGAAGCGCAGTCACCGAAGAGCAGCGGCCTCCTCTGGCAAGATACGTTAATGTATCTACCACAAAGCTTGCCCTGACCTTTTCTCTGGCGCCTTCAATGGCTGCCACGATCTCTTCTGCCGATGCACCTGCTTCTGCCATCTCGGCAGCACGCAGCACCTGAAGTCCGATCCCTGTGGAAAGGCTCATGGAATCGATCACAAAGATCCGATCCGTCTCCAGCTCTCTCGCCGCAAGCCGCATCACATTACAGGTGGTACTCATATCCTCGGAAATACCGAAAAATACAATATCCCGTCCTTCTTCCACATACGGTCTTGCCTTTTCAATGGCCATTTCCATAGAAATCGCGGAGGTCTTCGGAGTCGTTTTCTTTTCCTCCGCCCATCTGAAAATCTCCTCCGGCGTCACCTGGGTCCGGTCATAATAACTCTGATCGTCCATAATGATGCAAAGCGGAATCATATCAATGTCATACTGTTCAAACAGTTCGTCTGTCAGATCACAGGTACTGTCTGCAATGATCTTAACCTTCTTCATAGCTTCGCCTCTCCTTTTCTGTTCCATTTTCATACTCCGCCAGACGCCACGGTTTTGCGGCCTGAACGCAGTTCTGTTTTACATCCCTCTGTTCTCCTCCAGAAATTTCTCCACCGTCTGGTTGAACAACGCCGGCTGTTCGGATATAAGAAAATGACTTCCCGGAAGGATCGAAAGCCGGCTGCCCGGAATGCACCGCCGGATCCGCTCTGTCTCCTTTTGACGGATCATATCTTTCGTTCCTGCGATCACCAGTGTCGGAGCCTGGATCTTTGCCAGCTCCGTCTCTGAAATATGAGGCTCCTTTACCATCAGCGCCAGCCGCTCTTTTCTGGCAATCGCTTTCTTATCTGCCAGCGCGATGAGCGATACCAGCCCATACCCCATGACAATGGGGATCTGAATGGACAGTTTCACCCCGGACGGACGCGTGTTTCCTCCATTTAAGATCAGGCTTTTTAAATATTCCGGATAACGGATCGCAAACAGCATGGCAATATTGGCTCCATCGCTGAAGCCTAAAAGATGGATCTTCGTTAACCCCATCTGATCCAGCAGAGCCTTCAGATCCTCCGCAAACCGCTCCAGCGTAAACGGGCCGGTTCCCCTCGGTGATTTTCCATGTCCTCTCGTATCGACGGCGATCACCCGGTACTTTGCTTCAAAATAATCCCTCTGTGCCTTGAAAATCATCCGGTTTTCGCCATTTCCATGGAGCAGGATCAGTGGTTCTCCTGCCCCGCTCTCCTCATAATACAGCCTGAATGTCTCATTTTCCACGTTCTGCCTCCGCTTATTCCGGAACTGCCAGATCCTTTTCCTCCAGCTCTGTAAGAATTTCTTTATAATTACTGTCCAGCGCGATCTTTCCGGGCGCCTTCTTCATGTTAAGCATAACCTGGCCCTTCGCTTTCGTCGGGCTCTGCATTACGCCTGCTCCGCCGACACAGCCGCCGGGACACGCCATTCCTTCCAATAAATATCCGTCATACAGCCCTTTCTTTGCGTCTTTCATAAGCTGGCGACAGTTGACCAGCCCCTCGGCACTGGCCACCTTCACCTCATGGCCCGGCTTCATGCGCTTAATGCAGTTGACTACCGCCTTCGCCACACCTCCGCTGACACAGAAGCCCCGTCCGTCAGCACTGGAGGCTGTCATAGGCTCCGTCTGTTCAATGGCATCAAACTCAATCCCCTTCGCCGTAAACATGCCCATGACCTCTTCAAAGGTCAGCACGAAATCAATATCGCTGCGGATCGACCGGCGGCTTGCTTCCAGCTTTTTTGCGGAGCAGGGGCCAATAAAGGCTACCATACAGTCAGGATGTTTCTTTTTGATCAGCCGTCCTGTCAGCACCATGGGCGTCAATGCCATGGAAATATAGGGGGCCAGCTCCGGGAACTGCTTTTTTACCATCACCGACCAGGCCGGGCAGCAGGAGGTTGCCATGAACGGCTGTTTCTCCGGCACTTCCTCCAGGAAATCTCCCGCCTCTTCGATGGTACAGAGATCTGCACCCACAGCCACATCGACCACATCGGCAAAGCCCAGTTCTTTTAATGCTTCCGTTATTTTTTCCGGCGGCAGGTTCTTTCCGAACTGTCCCACAAACGCCGGAGCTACCGCCGCATACACGGGAACGCCGCTCTTGATGGCCTGAATAGTCTGGAAGATCTGTCCCTTATCAGCAATGGCTCCAAACGGACAGTTTACCATGCACATGCCACAGGAGACACAGGCATCATAATCAATCTGGGCCCTGCCCAGCTCGTCCGCATGGATTGCCCCCACACCGCAGGCTTTCACACAGGGCCGCTCCAGTTTGACGATAGCTCCATAGGGGCAGACCGATGCACAGCGGCCACACTGGATACATTTCTCCCGGTCAATATGAGATCTCCCCTGTACAATGGCGATTGCCTCCTTGGGGCATACTTCCGTACAGGGATGTGCCAGGCAGCCCTGGCAGGAGTCCGATACCCGGACTTCGTTTTCCGGACAGGCCGAGCAGGCAGCCTTGATGATATTGACCAACGGTGCTTCATAAAACCGCTTCGCCACGGCGCTCTCCTCGATTCCCGCCTCCACCGGGATATGTTTGGACATATCACGAACCGGAAGCCCGATCGCCAGGCGGAGACGCTCCTCTACAATAGCCCGCTCCAGAAATACACTCTCCCGGTAAGTTGCTGCTTCGCCCGGAATAATCTCATAGGGCAGCTCCGCGATCCGTTTAAAATCACCGCCCTCATATGCCATTTTTGCCACTTCGGAAAAGATCATCTGGCGGATCTTTACCACATTTGTATATACCCCTCTCATGCTCATAGGAATACCCTCCTGCTGTCATTCTCTGTCTCATGTCTGAATCCGATATCCAGACAGCATATTTTTTAGTGTATCATTTTCTCCCCGTTTTTTCAATGATTTATCCCTTTTCTTGCACATTCCTTCATTCTATTGTATAATAAACCTATTAAACTGACAGGAGTTTCGTTCTATGATGATCTCAACAAGAGGGCGTTATGCCCTGCGCCTGATGATTGATCTTGCCGAGCAGCCATCTGACCGTTTCACACCGCTTCGGGAAATCGCTGCCCGTCAGGAAATCTCTGAAAAATATCTGGAGGGAATTGTTAAATCCCTGGTTCAGTCCGGCCTCCTTACCGGACTTCGCGGCAAAAAAGGCGGATACCGTATGACAAAAAAGCCCTCGGAATACACGGTTTATGAAATCTTGTCCGCCACCGAAGAAGATCTCTCTCCCGTTTCCTGCCTGGAGCCAGGCACCCCTGCCTGCCCCCGTGCCGATGGATGCCGGACGATTTCCATGTGGAAAAATCTGGATCAGATGATCATTCAGTTTTTCAGCGGAATTACACTGGAAAAGCTGATGGAAGATTCAGACAAATCTCTCAGCTAATCAAACGAAAAGAACCTGCGATCCTTCAACCACAGGTTCTTTTCGTTAAAATTAATTTTGTTACGCTTCAATATCCCTCTGAGAATCATAAATCAACTCATCAAGCTTGATTTTGACTTCTTCATATTCTTCCTTATTCATTAATTCCCTGAGTTGAACAAGACACCTTAAAAGTTTCCTACTGAACGCAACAAATTCCTTATTATTATCCTCCATTGATCTGTCTCCTTTCAAGCAGCCCCTTTTCCACTAACCGCTTCTTTTCCAGGATCAGACGACTTTCTCTAACGTATCTTCGCTGCTCTCGAACCGTCTTTTCCCCATCATAATATCGAACAGTTATAATATCCACCGGCAATTCTTTATCCATATCGCTCACCTCCCAAGACTGTGAGAACATTCTATCATAAATAAAATGATATTCAAGTCTTGACAAAAACTGTCTTGGGTCAATCAATCAAAATTTCAAGTATGTTTGCATCATCGTTAAGAAATATATCCATACAATATTCACTTCCGCCATATTCAAGTACTGCTCCCATCTGTTTTTTCTCCGGAGCTTCAAAACACAGGTTTGTATTTCCATCCGGATAATGTGCGATAAATCCCCACTCATGAGATCCATAAATAAAATCAAATCTAATAAAACATAGTTCCTCATTCTCCCAAATTCCAACATTGATATACGTAGTTGATTTACTTATCTGAAATGCCATCATTTTTGCTTTCTCCCTATTCTATTTTCATAATT
>CAKRJM010000113.1 GCA_934351765.1 uncultured Lachnospiraceae bacterium
TCCCTTTTCCGGGGAAAGAATGATCACCGCCTGATGAAGATTATTTAATAAATAATCCGTGATCAGACTCTCAAAATAGCCGTCCTTCTGATGCGTCCGTAAAAACCGGAAGCTTTCCTCAAATTCCAGATGCATGAACGGATTGGTCTCCTCATACAGCCAGCTGTCGAAGCACTGAAGCCCGTACATCAGTCCCTTGGGATACGCTCCGAATTCCGCCTCCCGGTATTTGAACTCCAGCGCATTTAATCCCGCCTCCAGAAGGCGTTCGTCAATTCCGTTCTCAGCCATCCCCTCCAGCGTTTCCCGGACGATCTTTAAGAATACTTCCAGCCGTTCCCTGTCGGTGTTTTTTGCTACCACAGAGAACACCGGCTGCAGGATCCCGCTGTCATACCCGCCGTAAATATCGGTTCCGATCCCGGCATTTACCAGCGCCTCCTTTAAGGGCGCCCCCGGTGCGGATAAAAGCACGTATTCCAGGATCTGGAATGCGATATACAAATGGGGATCCAGATCGGTTCCCACCACCGTATTGACCGAAAGGAAGGTTTTTCCGCGCTCCTCCTCGTCCGCTCCGATGGGATAAAAAATCTCCACCGGCTTCTCTGCCGTGCAGGGCTTCTGGAACGGAATCGCGGAATCCGGCTCCATGGCATCGTAATCGGAAAGATATTCCCTGTCCAGGAATTCCAGCTTTTCCTCCATATCCATATCACCGTAGAGATAAATATAGCTGTTGGATGGATGATAATAGGTCCGGTGGAAATCCAGAAACTGCTCATAGGTAAGCTCCGGGATCACCTCCGGATCACCGCCGGACTCTGCATGATACGGGGTATCGGGAAACAGCACCGTTCTGGTATAACGGTCCAGTACGCTCTCCGGAGAGGAGAACACACCCTTCATTTCATTATAGACCACACCGTTGATGGTCAGCGGCCCGGCCTCATCCTCCAGCTCATAATGCCAGCCCTCCTGGCGAAAGATCTTCTCGTTGGTATAAATATTCGGGTGGAACACGGCATCCAGATATACGTCCATCAGGTTCTGAAAATCCTGGTCGTTGACGCTGGCCACGGGATAGACCGTCTTATCGGAATAGGTCATGGCATTCAAAAACGTATTCAGGGATCCCTTTACCAGCTCCACAAAAGGATCCTTCACCGGAAACTTCCGGGATCCGCAGAGCACCGAATGCTCCATGATATGAGGCACGCCGGTACTGTTCGATACCGGAGTCCGGAATCCGATGGTAAACACCTTATTGCTGTCGTCGTTGGAAAGCAGGAACAGCCTGGCCCCGCTTTTTTTATGACGCAGGATCCAGGCCTTTGAATTTAATTCCTTTACTTCTTTTTCAATGATCACTTCATAAGCATTATGCTGCATCTGCCTGTTAACTCCTTTCCGGTCAGATATTTCCCATAAACCAGTCCTTCAGGACTGCGAAACATTCTCTCATCATCATATTCGGAAGATAGATCAGATCGGTCTTCGCCGGAACACCCTGAACCCGCTCCATGCCAGCCTTCTTTCCGATGGCGACCGCCCGGAATACATGAAAATCGCTGGTCACGATCCCGATACGCGCCTCCCGGTCGCCGATGAGAGACAGACTGTATTCCAGGTTCTGAGCCGTATTCACCGCATACCGCTCCATATAGATCCGTTTCCGGCTGATGCCCTTCCGGGCCAGATAATCCCGCATGGCAGCTGCCTCGGAAATTTCCTCTCCCTCGCCTCTTCCGCCGGTGACGACCGCTTTTGTTTCCGGATGCTCATCCAGATACTCCGCAGCGGTATCCAGCCGGTACTTTAAGGACTTGGACAGCTCCCGTCCGTTGACCTTGGCCCCCAGAACTACCAGATAATCAAACCTGGCATCGGAATCCGGGATCATGGAAATTCCAATCATGGAACCGACAATCAGAAAGACCAGAAGAGCCAGCACCACCGTTGTGCGGACCGGCACCCTTACCCACAGGGGCAGTCTCTTTAAAAACAGCCGGGAGCTCTGGATCCCCCACACCACAGACAGAAGACCGCAGACCACCGCCAGAAGCAGCCAGAACAGAGAAAACGAGGTTCCCATTCCGGCGTAGGCCACCAGCAGAATATAATAGATCAGGGACAGACTCCCCAGTACTCCAAATAGTATGTTCATTGAACCGTCCTCTTATGCGGATTCACCCTTCTTCCGTAAAATATCATATCGCTCCGGTGTCTCGGAAAGCTTCACGAAAAGCGCCTGTCTTGCATGGGGCGCGCTTTCCTGGACCGTTCCCTCGGTGTCGGTAATCCCCTCCACCAGTACTTCATGATTTTCACCTGAGGGCTTCATGATCTCAATGGTCTCGCCCACGGAAAATTTATTTTTCTGCTCCAGAGAAAACCAGCCGTCCGGACGGGCTTCCCCGGCAATACCGAGATAAATATACTCCTGCTTATAGGTGTTGCTGTCATAGATCTGGGCATCCGATCCGGGCTTTCCATAGAAAAAGCCGGTGGTAAAGGGTCTTGTGGTGCACTTTCCGATCTCCGCCCTGTACCATTCCATGTTTGCTTCATACTGTTCTCTGGAAGCAAACCAGTCATCAATGGCCCTTCGATAGGTTCTTGCCACCGTTGCCACATAAAGAGCAGTCTTCATGCGCCCTTCGATCTTTAAGCTGTCGATCCCGGAGGTCAGAATGTCGTCCATATGCCCGATCATGCACAGATCCTTGGAATTGAAAATAAAGGTTCCCCGTTCATTTTCATAAACCGGCAGATACTCGCCCGGCCTGGTCTCCTCCATGACTGCATATTTCCAGCGGCAGGGGTGCGTGCAGGCGCCCCGGTTGGCATCCCGTCCGGCCAGATAATTGCTTAACAGGCATCGTCCCGAATAGGAAATACACATAGCGCCGTGGATAAAGGTCTCGATCTCCAGATCATCCGGAATATTGGCCCGGATCTCCCGAAGCTCCTTTAAGGAAAGCTCTCTGGCGGACACCACCCGCTTTGCGCCCAGCTCATGCCAGAAGCGATAGGTTCCGTAATTGGTATTGTTGGCCTGGGTACTCACATGGCGCTCGATCTCCGGTGCAGCCTCTTTGGCGATCATAAAAACGCCGGGGTCGGAAATGATCAGCGCATCCGGACCGATGGACTTCAGCTCCTCAAAATACCTCCGGACACCATCCAGATCCTCATTATGGGCGAGGATATTGGCGGTTACATAAACCTTCACACCCCGCTCATGGGCAAAGGCAATCCCCGCCTTCATGTCTTCCATGGAAAAATTCTTTGCCTTGGCACGGAGCCCGAAGGCTTCTCCGCCGATGTAAACAGCATCCGCGCCGTAGATCACGGCCGTTTTTAACACTTCCAGGCTGCTGGCCGGAATCAGAAGCTCCGGCTTTGTTCTCTCCTTCATCGCTGTAACTGCTCCTTTATTTTCACACTGATGGTCACGCCGTCCCCGATGGGGATCACCGCCGTCTCCAGTTCCTCCATGTGCTTGATGGTATAGAGATATTCCCGCATACGCGCATGGATCGTGCGGTTTCTTCTCGTCACCGCAAACCGCGACTCAATAAGATCTCCGTCCTGAAGCACATTGTCTGACACCAGAACGCCTCCAACCGGCATGAGCCGCAGCACCTCCGGAAGAAAATGGATATACTGCCCCTTTGCCGCATCCATGAAGATAAAATCATACGGTCCCGAAAGACTCTTTAAGATCTCTGCCGCATCGCCGGGGAGGAGGGTAATAACATCTTCCTTCCCGCCCCGCCTGAAGTTCTCCCGTGCAATGGGAATCCGTTTTTCATATTTTTCGATGGTGGTAATGGTACTGCCCTCGGGCATATGCTCGCTCATTAAAAGCGCCGAATACCCCGTTGCCGTTCCCACCTCCAGAATCCTCCTCGGCCGCTTCATCTCCACCAGCGTTTTTAAGAGGCTTCCGGTCTCTTTCCGGATAATAGGAACAAAAGAGGCAGCCGCCTCCTTTGCGATCATCCGCAGGAATTCGCTGTCTCCCTGTTCCAAAGAATTAATATACGTGATAGTCCGTTCATCTACGATCATGATGCTTCCTCTGTATCCACAGCCGCACCGGAAAGTACATCCAGGATCATCTTTCCGGTCATGTTGCTGTTTAACCGGTAGCTTCCTGCCTTCAGGCTGCTTCCGTAAAAATATTTCTGTGCAATCAGTACCAGAGAGCTGTCGATCAGCCCTTCTTTTTTCAGCTTCTCCGCCACCTGGCGGATATTCTCCCCGGAATCCACTGTAACCGTCACTGTGTATGGATGATCCGAGACACCCTCCCGTTCATCAAACACGTCCTTTCCGAACTGATAGCCCTTCACCGACAGCAAAAGGATCACGGACACCGCGGCTGCCAAAATCGTAAAGCGCAGCAAAACGCCGAATATCTGTTTTTTCATATCCGTCTCCTTTCTGAAAGCCGGACCGGAACAGGCCGGAGCTTAAACCTCCATGATGATCGGCATGATCAGGGGATTCCGCTTCATCTTCTTCCAGATATAATCACTTAAACTGTCGCGGATCACATTCTTGATCTTGCCCCAGTCACTGATTCTCCGGTCAAGGCAGTGCATAACCGCATCCTTTACCACGGCATGTGCCTCTTCCATAAGGTTTTCCGACTCTCTCACATAGACAAAGCCTCTGGAAACAATATCGGGGCCTGCAAGAAGCTCATTGCCTCTCCGGTCAAGCGTCAGAACCACGATGATGATTCCGTTCTGTGCCAGGTTCTGACGGTCACGAAGTACGATATTGCCGACATCACCGACGCCAAGGCCGTCAACCAGTACCGGGCCTGCCGTCACACTTCCGGTAACCTCCGCTGAATCCGGTGTCAGTTCCATGACATTTCCGGAATGCATAATATGAATATTCTCCTCCGGAACACCCATTTCCTTTGCGATCTCGGCCTGTGCCATCAGATGACGGTACTCGCCGTGGACCGGAAGTGCAAACTTCGGCTTCACCAGAGAATAGATCAGCTTCAGATCCTCCCTGCAGGCATGGCCGGATACATGGGTATCCTGGAAAATGACCTTTGCTCCCTTGGCAGACAGCTCATTGATGACCTGAGCCACCGCCTTCTCGTTCCCGGGGATCGGATTGGAGCTGAAAATAACCGTATCGCCGGAGTTGATCGATACCTTTTTATGAAGATCCGCCGCCATACGGGAAAGAGCCGCCATGGACTCGCCCTGGCTTCCGGTGGTAATAAGCACCGTCTTTTCCGGCGGATAATTATTCAACTGGGAAATATCCATCAGCGTACCGTCCGGGATCTTGATATATCCAAGCTCGTTGGCAATGCCGATGATGTTGACCATGCTCCGCCCCTCCACGACAACCTTTCTGCCGTACTGATACGCAGAGTTGATGATCTGCTGGACACGATCCACATTGGAGGCAAACGTTGCAACAATGATCCGGCGATCCTTGTTTTCTTCAAAAAGCCGGTCGAAGGTCCGTCCCACCGTGCGCTCTGACATGGTAAAGCCCTCGCGTGCAGCGTTTGTACTGTCCGCCATCAGGGCCAGAACTCCCTTCTTTCCGAGCTCGGCAAACCTGGTTAAGTCCACCGGATCACCGTAGATGGGCGTATAATCGATTTTAAAGTCTCCGGTATGGACAATGGTTCCCACCGGCGTAAAGATGGCAAACGCGGCCGCATCGGCAATGCTGTGGTTTGTCCGGATAAATTCCACCCGAAAGCAGCCCAGGTTCACGGACTGTCCGTATTTCATGACCTTCCGCTTGGTGGATCGGGTCATGCCGCGCTCCTTTAACTTATGCTCAATGATCCCCATGGTCAGCTTTGTCGCATAAACCGGCACATTGATCTCCTGCAGCACATAAGGCAGGGCGCCGATATGATCCTCATGTCCGTGGGTGATCACAAAGCCCTTGACCTTTTCAATGTTATCCTTCAAATAGGTGATGTCCGGAATCACCAGATCGATTCCCAGCATATCATCGCTGGGAAACGCCAGTCCGCAGTCCACCACAATGATACTGTCCTCATATTCAAGGACAGTCATATTCATTCCAATCTGTTCCAGTCCGCCTAAGGGAATGATCTTCAGCTTGGAGGTTCCCGTTGCTTTTTCTGTTTTTCTCAAATAAATTACCTCTTACTTTCTATAAATCCGTTCACTGGATATCCACATCCTCCAGAAGCTCATTGAAGATCCTCGCCAGGTACTGCTGTTCCTTTTCGTCCTCCACGATCTCATAAATGGCCTCTGCTTCCTCTGCCGCAGAAACATCTTTTAAAATATAACAATCTCCGTCCTCATCCTCCGAGTCGGTCACAAGCACATAATTACAGCCGGCCACCCTGGTCTCCTCCAGGACATAGCAGGCGATCGTTTCTCCGTCTTCCGCGGTCAGAATGATCTTCTCGTCCATATTATCTCCAATCTTTTTCTTCCAGAAACTTCTGTTCCGGATTCCTTCGTTTTTCCCTTCACCGGAAATCCTTTCCGTCAAAGCAAAAAGCAAATGGCAACACAAATCACAGGGAATCAAGATATCCCTGTAAAATCAACACCGCAGCAATTTTATCCACGTAGTCCTTCCGGTGTTCCCGCCGGACTCCCGCTTCTTTCATGATCTCATCCGCTTCCACCGTCGTCAGCCGCTCGTCCCAGTAGATCACCGGAAGCCCGGTTCTGGCGGAAAGCTTTGTTCCGAATTCCTCCGATTTTTTCGCCCGTTCTCCGAAATCGCCATTCATATGGAGCGGACAGCCGACAACCAGCTTCTCCACCTCATATTCCTTAATCAGCTCTTCCAGCCGTGCCAAGGTACGGCGAAGCTTGTTTTCCTCCTGTCGTCTTACAATCTCAACGCCCTGTGCTGTAATTCCAAGAGGATCACTCACCGCAACTCCCACGGTCTTGGAGCCGAAATCCAGTCCCATAATCCGCATAAGCTATTTAACCCTTCAGCTTGCTTTCAATATAGACCTGCACCAGCTCTTCCAGGATCTCGTCCCGCTCCAGCTTTGTGATCAGACTTCTTGCACTGCCGTAGCTGGTAATATACGTCGGATCTCCGGACATGATATAACCGACGATCTGATTGATCGGATTATATCCCTTTTCGC
>CAKRJM010000114.1 GCA_934351765.1 uncultured Lachnospiraceae bacterium
CCACAAGACCATGGTACATGACTGCGATACAGTCTGCCATATAAGAGATCACTCCCATATTATGGGATACAAGATAAATGGCCGTCCCGGATTCCTCCCGGATCTTCAGAAGCTCATCTGCCACCTGCTTCTGGACTGCCACATCCAACGCACTGGTCGGCTCATCTGCGAACAGAAGCTGCGGACGGAATACCATTGCCATGGCGATCGATACCCGCTGCGCCATACCGCCGGACAGCTCAAAGGCATAGCTTTTCAGCAGCCCTTTTCCGTCCTTCAGGCTCATTTTTTCCATGGATGAAAGCATCCGTTCCTCCGCCTCCTGAACGGTCAGGCCGCCGTGGCTCCGTACCAGGTCCTTTAACTGGCTCCCGATTTTTTTTACGGGATAAAACGCGTCATGCGGATTCTGGGCAATTAACGCAATTTCTTTTCCGCGCAGCCTCCGGAGTGCTTCTTTTCCCTGCGTAAGAAGTTCCGTCTCTCTGTACCGGACCGAACCGCCCGTAACACGTCCTTCGCTTCCCAGTATCCCCATGGCCCCATAAATTGTCGTGCTTTTTCCGCTTCCGGATTCTCCCACGATGCCAAGAATCTCACCGCTGTCCACAGAAACGGAGACGCCCCGGAGAACCGGGGTGTTTCCATAGCTTACTTTTAATTGATCGATCGTCAGGATTCTACTCATCTTTTTTCGTAAACTGCCATAAAAGCATACTGTTGCCATTGTCGCTTCCGAACATGGGCGTCATTCCTTCCACATTGGAGCGAACCACATTGTAACGGTTAATATGAAGTAAAAACAGATGCTGATCCGCATCAAATACCTTTTCCTGGATCTGCTTTGCCAGCTCTGCTCTCTTCTCGGTATCGGCCGTCACCTTCATCTCGCCCAGAAGCGCATCCACCTCTGTATTGGAGAATCCGGTAAAGTTTGCGGTTCCGCCGGTATGGAATACCGGTTCCAGGAAGTTATAGCAGTCGCCAAGGGTCTGTGTATTGTAGGCATAGGTTGCAATATTGAATTCACCCTTATTGCAGTCGTCCACTATGGCATCCGATACGGTGATCTCCGAATCAATTCCGATAGCCTTTAACTCTGCCTGAAGGACCTCACTGAGCGTCGGGAAGCTGTTTGCGGAATAACAGATAATGTTCAGATGAACCTTTTCTCCGTCCTTCTCCACAAATCCGTCTCCGTCTGTATCGGTATATCCTGCATCGGCCAGGATCTTCTTGGCCTGCTCCACATTATAATCGTTTCCTCCGGCCTGCGCATCATAATATGCCGAATTTTCCGGGAATACTCCCTTGGAAACCGTTCCTCTTCCGCTGTACACGCCGCTCAGGATTGCATCACGGTCAACCGCATAAGTCAGTGCCTCCCGCAGCGCATCGTCCTCCGTAAATGTATAATTGGGATTCAGATACAGATAGTAAACACGGCCCGGATTGTAGTTCAATACGGTATATTCCGGATTATTTTCAAACAAAGAAAGATCCGAGGTCTGGATTCCGGCCCAGTCAAGCTCCTTGGACTGAAGCGCCAGAGTCAATGCCGAAGCATCCAGTCCCGACTTTGTATGGATCCTTGATGCTGCCGGTTTTCCCTGCCAGTAATTATCATTTCTCACCAGCTCACAGTTGCCGTCCCCGTCAACACTTTCCAGAATATAGGGACCGGTTCCGATCACTCCCTTGGAATAATCGTCAGAAGCCTCTGTATCAAAAATAATCGCATTCACTTCCGTCAGGATCCGGGGCATGATTGCCACGATCTCATTGGTTTTTAAGGTCAGGATCTGGCCGTCCGCTTCCATCGAGGCGATATCTGCCATGGTTCCAAGACGGGTATTATTGGCAAAAATATACTCCAGAGCTTTTCTTGCCGCCTCTGCATCCAGCGCTTTTCCGTTACTGAACGTCACACCGTCCCGGATCGTGATCTCCCAGGTCAGGTCATCCTTCTGCTCATATCCTGTTGCCAGGTGCGGAAGCACTTCCTTTGTTTCATCATCCAGCACGAACAGTGTCTCTGCCATTCCCATGGTAACCGACTTCTGGCTCAGATAATCCACGGCCGGATCAAACGAGAATCCGGCGGTTGTATTGCTGTTTCCGATGGAAAAGGTAAACTCCAGATCATCATCCTCTGCTGTGTCTGCCTTCTTTGTCTCTTCAGAAGCGCCTTCTGTCTTCGCAGTTTCATTTCCCGCTTCTGTTTCCTTCTTGGTTCCTCCGCATCCAGCCAGCGTCCCAAACGCCATGACTGCTACCAGAAGAACTGCCAAGCCTTTCCTTTTCATAATCATTCTCCTTTGTTTTTTTATCTTATGGTTCTTCCGAGAGATCCCTCTGAAGACCGATAAGCCCGTTTACACTGTCTCCGAACATTCCCATGATCATAACCACCAGAAATATGGCAAGACCGGGGAACAGGATTGTCCAGGGCGCCATCTGGAAGCTCTGCTTTCCGTCATTCAGCATCGTTCCCCACTCCGGATAGGGCGGAGCAGTTCCCAGTCCCAGAAAAGACAGCCCGGAAAATCCCAGAATTGCATTACCTACATGCATACTTGCCTGCACCACAAGCGGTGTCATGCTGTTGGGCAGGATTGTCCGGAATAAAATATTCCGTTTCCCGGCCCCGGAAATCCTTGCACAGCTCACATACGTTTTTTCTTTGATCTGAAGCACCTGGCTTCTGGCCAGTCTTGCATAGCTGGTCCAGCCGATCGCCGACATGGCAATGATACAGTTTCCCATTCCGCTTCCCAGCATGGCTGCCACTGAAATCGTAAATACCAGCTCCGGGAACGCCTGCACGGCATCAACAAACCGCATTACTATGGTATCAAACCAGCCTCCGGCATAGCCGCAGATGCAGCCGACTGCCGTCCCGATCACAAATGTTACCGCCACAACTGCCAGTGCAGAGAAAACGGAACGTGCCGCTCCCTTTAACAGCCGGCAGAAAATACAGCGCCCGAGATAATCCGTTCCCATCAGATACCCGTTTCCGGGTTTCTTCGTGGTCTGAAGCAGATTCACCTCATAGGGATCATGCTTTAAAAAGTGGGGTGCGATCAGGGCCGCCGCAAATAACGCAAGCACGACAGCCAGCCAGAACCAGAACCGTCTCCGGGCGGCTTTGAATGTCTTATTTTTCTTTTGCATACGCCACCCGCTTTCTGTTCTCTTCCACAAGCTTCTGCCTTACCCGCGGATCCGACCATGCATGAAGAAGATCTGCCGCCAGATTTACCAATACATAGACCATTGCCATCATAAGAACAAAGCCCTGCATCAGCGGATAATCCCGGTTTGTGATGGAATTTACCGCCAGCCTTCCGAGTCCCTGATAGGTACAGACGATTTCAATGATCGCTGTGCCTCCTAGGAGCCGTCCGATTCCCATTCCCATGATGGTAAACAGTGACGGAAACACACTGCGCAGCGCTCCGCCATACAGGATCATCCGTTCCCGCAGGCCCCGCGCTCTTGCCATACGGATATACGGCTCCGAAAGCTCCCGGATCACCGCTGCCCGGATTTGACGGATATATCCGGGCGACAATGTAAACATCAGCGTAAGTGCCGGGATCCAGATTCCTCTGGAGGATCCGCTGCTTACGGTAGGCAGCCAGCGCAGGCGTACCCCCAGAATGTAAACCAGAAGAAACGCCGCAAAAAAGCCCGGCAGCGACCCCAGCATAAAGCAGATGCCGCGTACCAGATGGTCCAGGATCCCGTTCTCCCTTACCGCCAGCAGGATTCCCACCGGAACCGACAGTGCCATCGTGAGAACCATTCCAAGAAGCGTCAGACGCAGAGTGTTCGGAAAATACGTGGCGATCTCCTGGATTACCGGATTTCCGGTAAAGATCGAAGTTCCCAGATTTCCATGGAGGACATTTACAAGCCAGCTTCCATACTGCTCCCAGACCGGCCGGTTCAGACCCAGCTTTTCCGACAACTCGGCCACTGCCTCCGCAGAAGGTACATCTCCGCCCTGTGATAAAAAGATTCTGGCCGGATCTCCCGGTGAAAGATACATCAGAAAAAACGTAATAAACGAGATCAGAAGCATCACCGGGATCAGCCATAGCAGGCGTTTTGCCGCATAACGTCCCATACTTACTCCTCTTCCTTTCTGTTTTTGGCAACCAGGAAGAAATCCGTATAATATCCTTCTGCGATCCCGTATTTCAGCAGATTCTGCGGTTTCCGTATCTCCTCCGCGATCAGATCAAAGCCAAGCTCCGGAAGTTTCTTTTCATCCCACTCACCCGGACGGTCAAGCTTCGACATGGGAAGCTCCAGCGCCGTATGGTCACACAGGCTGTAATCCACCTGTTTTCCCGCCTCGTCGCCGTGAACAGTTCCGACAAGCTCCTGAAGCTTTTTCCGATTGTTCCGGTCTTCCTCATTAAACAGATAATAATAATGATTGGCATCCCAGTAGATCAGATACCCGCCCGGTTTTAAGACCCGCTTCCACTGCCGGAATACCGCCTCCGGATCCGGGAGCGCCCAGGTCACATTTCTGGAAATCACCATGTCAAAGGAATTATCCGGAAACGGAAGCTCTCCTGCCGGCGTACAGATAAACTCCGCAGAAAGCCCCATGGACTTCAGATTTTCCTCTGCCCGTTCGATCATATGAGAACACAGATCCACGCCGGTCACCTCATGGCCCAGAAGTGCCATAGACGCTGCGATGATTCCGGTTCCTGTCCCGGCATCAAGCACCTTTAACGGCTTTTCCGGCACATAACGGGAAACTGCCTGGCCCAGCGCGGCAAAGCTTTCGGAATCTCTGCGGAATCCAAAGGTCTCCGCCCGCTTCTGCCAGTAGGTTTTCATATTTTCCTGCGCATGGCTGGCCTGTTTTTTCACTGCACAGACCTCAAACAGCGGCGATTCCCCGTACAGATCCTTTTCCCACTGCTCATACACTTCCTGTCCGATATCCTCCCGGACCGTAACCTCCATATCCAGTCTCCCGGAAAGCAGCTCCACATCCCAGGCAGGCCGATCGATCCTGGTCAGAGGTGCTGTCGCATAATATTCCAGATCTCCCTGGGATACCACTTCTCTTGTCCCATATTTTTCAAAATGACGCTTTTCCCGTTCCCGGACACGCTTCATTTTCTCCGGATCAAAATAGTGCATCTGCCAGTTTGCATCATAGATCAGCAGCTTTCCGCCCGGCTTCAGGATCCGTTTGAACTCCGTATATACCCGCTCCGGATGCTCCAGCGTCCAGGTTACATTTCTCATGACCAGCGCATCAAAGGTATCATCCGGAAACTCCAGGTTATTCACATCCATTTTTCGAAACTCCGGTGAAACTCCAAGAAGCTCTGCATTTTTTCTTGCATGGGCCAGCATCCCGTCCGAGCTGTCAATGGCCGTTACCTTCTGTCCTTCCTCCGACAAGATACATGCAAAAAAGCCGGGACCGGTACCTACATCAAGAATCTTTAACCCCTTTCTGTCCTCAAAATGTCTTTCCAGCTGCTTTTTCCAGGCGTCCTTCCGGAAAGACTGAAACTCCCCGGTGATATAACGGTTATATCCGTCTCCGCCCGCCCATCGCTTTTCTCTTTCAAGCTTTTCCATCTGTTTTCTCCTTCTGTCCTAAGCTGCGGAATATCCGCAGATAATAAATAATCATACAAAGCGCAGTCAATGCCCAGGTGATCGGATATGTCACCGCCACTCCGCGGATATCGTTGACCCTGGGAACGATCAGAAACAACAGTCCCGTCCGGATCAGACAGATATTCACTAAAATGATATACATCGGCTGCTTTACCTTACCTGCTCCGCGCAGGCTGTCTCCCAGCACCTGTAAAATACTGTAGATAAAGTAAAACGGAAAGGTAATTCCGATCAGTCTGCATCCAATCGTGATTACCGCTTCTTCTTTGTTAAAAATGCGGAACAGCTCATGTCCGAACAAGATGGCCAGCACACTTGTCACAGCCGCCACTGCCATGCTCATCAGCAGACAGACCCTTGTTCCCTCCCGCATTCTTTTATATTGCTTTGCTCCCATATTCTGGCCGGAAAATGCCATGATTGCCTGTCCGAATGCCACGATGGGAAGATATATGATCAGCTCCACCTTAAAATACGCCGTAAACGCGGCGATGGAATCCTCTCCGAAGGAATTGATATGATACTGTGCCATTACATTTGAAAGTGTGATCACCAGAGACTGCGCCCCCGCCGGTATTCCGATCCGCAGAACCTCTTTCAGGATTGGAAGATCAAATGCAATTTTTTTCAGTCTCAGACGGTATTCCGGATCCAGTCTGGTAAGGAAATACAGCGTCATCACCGCTGCCGCGGTCTGAGAGAGCAGCGTTGCCCATGCGACTCCGTTGACTCCGTTGGAAAACAGCCGGATAAACGCATAATCCATTACAACATTGACCAGCCCGCCGACTGCCTGTGCATACAACGGGGACCTGGAATCTCCCATGGCCCGCAGGACTCCGGAGCCAAGATTATAAAGAAACATGGATACCAAAGAACAGAGATATATCCGAAGATAGGATACGGCAGCTCCCTGAAGGCTCACCGGGGTATTGACCAGACGCAGATACACCGGTGCCAGAAAATAGCCGCCCACACATAAAAGGATTCCTCCCGCAATGCTTAATGCCACCGCATTATGAACAGCCTTCGACAGACCTGCCCGGTCCTTTGCACCGAAAATATGAGAAACGACCACACCGGATCCCACCGACATGCCTCCGAAAAAGCCCACCAGACAGGTGATCAGAAGACTGCTGGCCCCGATCGCCGCCGAAGCCGACTTGTCGATCATATTTCCGACAAAAATCAGATCCACCGTATTATAAAGCTGCTGCACCAGGCTGCTTAACAGCAGCGGAATCGCAAAAAAAAGAAGATTTTTCCAAAGTTTCCCCGTTGTCAGATCCGTTGTTCTAGCCATAGTTTTTTCCCCTCTGTCTTTTTTCGCATCAACTATAGCAGACTTAAAACAGATTTGTAAGCTCCCCGGGGGGTTATTTTTTTATCAAAGGAATCACGGAACCATTTTCC
>CAKRJM010000115.1 GCA_934351765.1 uncultured Lachnospiraceae bacterium
TGAAGATCGTCACTGGTATTCGCCGCTGCGGAAAATCGTCCTTGCTGGATTTGTTTCATCGCTATCTGTCTGAGCAAGGTGTGCCGGATTCCCGGATCATTCACATGAATATGGAATCTCTGCGTTACCGAGACCTGACTGATTACCTTTCTTTTTACGATCATGTCAGCAAACAGATTGCAAAGGATGGAAAAACCTACCTCATCTTCGATGAACTGCAGGCTGTGGAGCATTGGGAAAAAGCAATCGAGTCTTTCCGATTGGATTTTGATGTAGACATCTATATCACAGGTTCTAATGCTTACCTGTGTTCCGAAAGTATCTGCAGTTCGGCGGAATGCCCATTCTGAGAGAATACAAGTTCAACGAAGTGAGAAGCAATCAGGTAATGCTTCAAAAAATCATACTGTTCCTGTGTTCAAACATCGGCGGAATCACTTCTCCGAACAGCATCGGAAATGTGCTCTCTAATGAGGGCGATATTCAAACCGGAAAGAAAAAGAACATTGCAGGAAAAACCGAACGATAAGGTATATATTCAGGTGACGGGGAGTATGCAGTCTCCAGAGACCCGTGAACGGGAGCTTCGTCCGCTGCGCATGATCGGAGATAACTACGAAAACATATTCTATTGGAGAAGCGTTTGAGGAGCCCGGAGCCGGTTATACAGCGCCGATTACTGTGACGCATAGAAAGAGAGAGAACGATGGAATTTACATTAAAGGACTTAGCGAAACGATCGGATATCCAGCTGATCGACATCCGAAACGAGGAGACCAGGCGGTACGGGACGATTCCCGGGGCCATTGCCATGACACGGGAGGAGATCCTGGAGGCTCCGGAGAAGTTGCCGAAGGGGAAAATCCCGGTATTTTTCTGCATCCGCGGAACGGCCAGCGAGGAGCTGTGCGAGGAGCTGGAAGAGCGGGGAATCGAGGCGGGAAGCCTTGCCGGCGGCTATAACGGCTGGCTCATGAGCCAGATGGAAAGCGGCGTTACCGGAGAGAAGAGCCGGGAGGACATCGAGGACAGTATCCGGAAAACCTATAAGCGCAGCCTGTTTACCAGATTCGCCAAGGCAGTGGCCAATTATGAACTGGTGGAGCCGGGTGATAAGATCGCGGTCTGCATCTCCGGAGGAAAGGATTCTATGCTCATGGCGAAGCTGTTTCAGGAGCTGAAGCGCCACAACAAGATCCCCTTTGAACTGGTCTTTCTGGTAATGGATCCCGGTTATAATGCGGAAAACAGGAAGGTGATCGAGCATAATGCGGAGCATCTGGGGATCCCGGTCACAGTCTTTGAAACGCAGATCTTTGAGGCGGTTTATGAGATTGAAAAATCGCCCTGCTATCTCTGCGCGAGAATGCGGCGCGGATATTTATACAGCAAGGCGAAGGAGCTGGGCTGCAATAAGATCGCTCTGGGGCATCATTATGATGACGTGATCGAGACGATCCTCATGGGCATGCTCTACGGCGCGCAGGTACAGACCATGATGCCGAAGCTCCACAGCACGAATTTTGAGGGGATGGAGCTGATCCGTCCCATGTATCTGGTCAGGGAGGATGATATTAAGCGGTGGCGGGACGAAAACGGCCTGAAATTCATTCAGTGTGCCTGCCGGTTTACAGACACCTGTACGACCTGCCGGCCCGAGGGCAGTCCGGTATCGAAGCGGATGGAGATCAAAAATCTGATCCGTGATCTGAAAAAAGTAAATCCCTTTGTGGAAAAAAATATTTTCAAAAGCATGGAAAATGTAAATTTAGACACGGTGATTGCCTATAAGCAGCATGGTGAGCGTGTTCATTTTCTGGATCATTATAAGGATCAGGAGTAGCATCAGAAAGGCGGTATGAGCATGGCGAGACGGATTTTTCTGTTTGTCCTGGACAGCTTTGGAATCGGTGAGGCACCGGATGCGGCACAGTTTGGGGATTGCGGAGCCAATACGCTTGGAACGGTGGCCGGGAGCCCGAGGTTTTTGGTTCCCAATCTGGAGCGGCTGGGGCTGTTTCAGATTGACGGTGTGACATGTAAAGCGCCGGGAAGCAGCACACCTATCGGCAGCTACGGACGGTTGGAGGAGCTGAGCAGGGGGAAGGATACGACCATCGGACACTGGGAGATTGCAGGTATTATCAGTGATCGCCCTATGCCGACATTTCCTGGTGGATTTCCGGAATCGTTTATCAGGGAGTTCGAGCGTGCTGTGGGACGAAAATGCCTCTGCAACCGACCTTATTCCGGTACGCAGGCTATAAAAGATTTTGGCATGGAGCATGTCAATACCGGAGCGCTTATTGTTTACACCAGTGCGGACAGCGTGTTCCAGATTGCCGCTCATGAGGAGATCGTTCCGGTAAAAGAGCTGTACCGGTATTGTGAGATCGCACGGAGCATGCTTACGGGGAGTCTGGCGGTGGGCCGTGTGATCGCGCGTCCGTTTGTGGGGGACAGTCCGGAAACATTTAAGCGGACGACCAACCGCCATGATTTCTCACTGACACCGCCCGGTGAAACCATGCTCACGCGATTGAAGGCGGCAGGGTATGATGTGATCAGCATCGGAAAGATCTATGATATTTTCGCCGGAGCCGGGCTGACAGAATGCAGTCGGACCAGTGGGAATGCAGAGGGTATGGAGCTGGCGCTGGAAAAGCAGAAGAGTGAGTTTGAGGGATTGTGCTTCATCAATCTGGTGGATTTTGATATGCTGTATGGTCATCGCAGGGACATCGACGGATATGCGGCGGCATTAACGGCCTTCGATCAGTTTTTAGACCGGTTCCTGCCCGGTATGAGAGATGAGGATCTTCTGATGATCACAGCGGATCATGGCTGCGATCCCGGTTTTTTAAAGACTACGGATCATACGAGAGAATATGTGCCCTGGCTGGTTTACGGAAAAAATGCGGAGCCGGGGAGAAATCTCGGAACCATAAAGGGCTTTGATGTGATCGCACGGGCTGTATGTGAATATTTTGGAGTCTGATACACGGTAAGGAAGTTTAAGGGAAATTGTTACAAACTTATGCTTCTCATGTGGAAAACCAGGAGCTTGTCCCGCAGGAATTGTGGAAAATCGGCGTAAAACATTGACAGCACTGTGGATAACTGCTATAATTAGTTCCATATTAGGGCTATTATACTTTTCATAAAATTGTGACGGACTTGTTACAAAAGCGGTGAAAAAAGCAGGAAAAACCACTCTTTTTGATTGTGATTTATTGACAGAAAGGGCGGAAGACGGTATAATAGTTCTGGATGTAACAAAAATGTAACAAATGGCAGTTGGACAGGCTGGAGGTTAAGTATATGAGAAAAAACAGGATTGTTGTCACAGTAGGCTGTGTGTGCGCATCCATGTTAATAGCAGGAACGTCCCCCATCAATGCAGCAAACAAGGTTGAAATTGATTCTGCGATGGCTGGTCTTTCCGTAGCAATGAATAATTTTTATGCAGGATCTGCGAATCCGGAAAGTGAGCTGAAGGATTATCTTCAGAGCGGAACCACGGAGACGGCACAGGCAGCTCCGGCGGCAGAGGCACCTGTAGAAGAAAAGGTATCTCCGTACGCGAATGTTGCGGTATCCCAGGTGGGGAGCGATGAGGGTTATGTAAATGTCCGTACCGATGCAACAACCGATGCTGAGGTGGTAGGAAAGATTTATAATAACTGTGCGGCGACCATCGAAGAAACCGTTACAAAGGAAGACGGTGACTGGTACAAGATCCAGTCCGGTAATGTAGAGGGTTACATTAAGTCTGATTACTTCGTAACCGGCGATGAAGCAGAAGCTGTTGCCATGAAGATCGGAAAGAGCTTTGCCGAGGTTTCCGAGGGCGGTTTAAGACTCCGTGAAGAGCCTACAACAGAGAGCAGCGTAATTGATACGCTTTGGGAAGGCGATACCTATACGGTTGTTGACCAGACTGAGGAATTCGTAAAGCTTTCTCTTGGACAGGACGATGATGGCAATGATGTTACCGGATACGTTTCCAAGGATTATGTTGATACATATGTAAAATTCGATAAAGCAATTTCTCTTGAGGAAGAACAGCAGCAGCTGGAAGAGCAGGCGAGAAGAGAGGAAGAGGCAAGAAAGGCTGAGGAAGAGCTTAAGAAGGCGGAAACCGAAGCTGAGACGACTGCAAGCCGTCGGGAAGAAACCTCCGAGAAGACAGAAACCAAGAGAGAAACAGCAGCAGAAACCAAGAGAGAAACGGAAGCTTCGAAGAATACAACTCCTGCGGCAGCTCCTACCGAAGCAGTTGCAGATGCAACCAGAAGCGCAGTTGTAGCGTATGCAAAGCAGTTTGTTGGTAATCCGTATGTGTTTGGTGGAAACAGCCTGACAAACGGAACAGACTGTTCCGGATTTACCAGAGGCGTGTACGCACACTTTGGAATCAGCCTTCCCAGAACCTCCCGTTCTCAGGCCGGTGCAGGAAGAAGTATTTCTGTAGGTGATCTTCAGCCTGGAGATTTGATCTTCTACGCAAACGGTGGAAGCATCTATCATGTAGCAATGTACATCGGTGGCGGTCAGATTATCCATGCAATCGATGAATCTCATGGTATTGGAATTTCCGGTCTGAATACCGGAAGAGTATACTGTGCAGTATCTCTTTTCTAAATTGATAATTAAAGCGATGCAGCAAAATGCTGTATCGCTTTTTTTATAACGGAAATCGATCAAGGATTTCCTGAAACCGTGCGGACGAAAGCTCCGCATACATTCAACACTCTGCGGGGGTTCCGCATCTGTTGGTTATCCAACAGCCCCGATGAGACGACAAACCATATGAAATCATAATAAGCGAGGTAGAATCATGAAGAAATTATATGGAGTAGTAGTCCCTATCGTAACCCCTTTTACTCCCGATGATAGGGTTGATGTGGACGGTTTAAAACGTTTGACGGACTTTTTGATTGAAAAAGGTGTGCATTGCCTGTATCCGGCAGGAAGTACTGGTGAAATGCTTTATATGAGCGTAGAGGAGCGAAAGCTTTTGGCGGAAACAGTCGTAACGCATACAGCAGGAAGAGCTACGGTGTTCGTGCAGGTGGGAGCCATGAATCTTCGTGACACGCTGGAGCTTGCGGCGCATGCGCGATCTGTTGGAGCAGATGGAATTGCAGTAGTAACGCCTTCCTATTTTAAACTCAGCGATGACGAGCTGTTTTTGTATTATAAGGCTGTTGCGGAAAGCATGCCGGCGGATTATTCGATCTATCTGTATGGAATTCCGCAGTGTGCGGTCAACGATATCTCCCCGGCGCTTGCAGCGCGTGTTGCAGAGGCGTGTCCTAATGTGATCGGCTTGAAGTACAGCTTCAATGACATGATCAGGCTTCAGAAATTTATGGAGATCCGAGAAGGAACCTTTTCGGTATTCAGTGGCTGCGATGATATGTTTGCAATGACGGCACTGGCTGGTGCAGATGGCATTGTATCAGGAAATGCACAGGCGATTCCGGAGCATTATGTGGCTGTATGGGAAGCTGTAAAGGCCGGAGATGCGAAAAAAGCAATGCAGATTCAGCATCGGACCAATATGCTTAATCAGATTATGTGTCATGACCATGACAAGGCAAGGTTTAAAGCGGTACTGCAGCATCGTGGTGTGCTGGAATATGATTGTATGCGTGCGCCGCTTCAGCCTGTTTCGGCGGAGGAAGCCAAAGCAATGAATGCTCTGCTGGATGAAAAAGAATTTACAAGGGTTGTTGTGTAATTATAATTAGAATAAGGAAGAAGAGGCTTTTTCTCACAGAAGAAAAAGCCTCTGAAATAAAAAGGAAATGAGGAAAGATTGTGGAGAAAAAAGAATTTGATGTGATCAGTATTGGACAGATTGTGCAGGATATTCTGGTGACAAATATTCCGGAGGATGCCATGACCTGTGGAAAAGATACGTTTATGGCAGATGAAATTTTGATGTCTTCCGGTGGTGATGCTGTGAATGAGGCAGCAATCCTGGCAAAGCTGGGGAACCATGCGGCGCTGCTGACGAGATTGGATAAGCAGGCGGTGGGAGAAATGATCTATGGAGATTTGACCAGACAGGGAATTGATACCTCGCTGCTGATTCGTCCGGATGACTGTCGGACTTTTACTGCGATCGTTGTGATCAATCCGAAGGGAGATCATATCTTTTTTGATGGCCCTGGCCATAACTTCACACCGAAGCTTTCTGATTTTGATATGAGCGTATTTGAAAAAACCAGGGCGGTAACAGCAGGAAGTCTGTTTGCGTTGGGAGAATTGGACACCGATGGAATTGACCAGATCTTTAAAAAAGCGCAGGAGTCCGGCGCTTTTACGGTGGCAGATATGAATTTTGACAGTACCGGACTGGGACCTCATGGAGTGGATAAAGTGTTTCCCTATACAGATTATCTGATGCCCAGCTTTGATGAGGCGGAGTATGTGACCGGAAAGAATGATCCCGATGAAATTGCCGATTATTTTCTGGCCCATGGTGTGAAAAATGTGGTGCTGAAGCTTGGCGGGGAAGGCTGTTTCTTTAAGAATGCCGAGAAACGGTTCTATACCGATCCGTTCAAAATCAAACCCATGGACACGACCGGATGCGGCGACAACTTTGTGGCAGCGTTTGTTCATTGCCTGTTGAAGGGCATGGAGCCGGAGGACTGCGCAGAGTTCGCCTGTGCGGCCGGAGCGCTGAATTCCCAGGGACTTGGGGCTCATTTATATATTGAGTCGGAGCAGCAGATCCTTGATTTCATGAAAACAGCAGAAAAAGTGAAGATTGAGCGGTAAAGAATTCAGATAAAAAGAAATCCGCCAGAATGAAATTGCTCCTGTTCATAATATGGACAGGCAAGAACATTCTGGCGGATATTTTATTTCATAGGAAAGTTCGTCCTATGAAATAAAAAACGCTCCGCGGGGATCGCACTGCGGCGGAACGGAAGATTGCCGCTTTGCGGCCCGCCGCAGGCGGAGAA
>CAKRJM010000116.1 GCA_934351765.1 uncultured Lachnospiraceae bacterium
AGCCCGAAAATAGCGTCTAAATGTGAAACACTTGATTCTGAGGCAAAGATGGAAGAAGCAAGATGAAGATACCGTTCTTGTTTTCGTCCAGCTCACGGTTCAGGTCGTTGAGGGCGGCTTCGTCATTGTTGAGTTGGATCTGCCAGTGCCTTTTTAAACTCTTTTTCACATTCAGGACCGATCTTCAGTCCGAAACTGTCTGCCATGTACCGCCATCTCTTCGTAGATGACATGAAAAAAGGACCCTCTCACCGAGAAGTAGGGACAAAAACGTCCGAAGTTCTCGATGAAAGCGTGCGTGATGGTATGAAAAAGGAGCGGCCCAGAAAGGTCACTCCTCGTAGATATATGAGTTATTTTGTCAGAACAATTCTACCCGGCCAAGCAGCAGGTCGATCAGATTGCAGTGGAAGATGCCGTTGTCGTCATAAAAGTTGTGCGGCACATCCATACGGACGATGACCTTTATCTCGCCGTTCCACATACTGTGGATCAGTCGGTTCATATAGGAATCTCGTTTAACCATGCATTTCACCTTGTACTTAGGACGAAACTGTCCGAACTTCTATGTATAGAATGCCGCGATTTTTGAAAAATATCAAGGCTGTACGAAAAAGTTTACAAAGAAGTTACGACGGAAACGGACTAAGTTCGAGATGAAGGCGGGCAAGGCCGTAATAGAGAAGCCGGGTAAACTCTAACTGGTGATTCTTTTGATCCATTTTGGTAAAAGGGTATCATCCTCTTTAAGAATTCTGCGTATCCAATCAGTAACAAGATTCCATTCAGTTTTCAAAATGAACATTCAGCTCGACAATCTCACTGTCGGTGCCGACCCGCATGTCCGGCCCCCAGATTCCGACACCGGAGGTAACCACCGAGTACATCTGGTCAAATTTTTTCAGGCCGTAGGCGTTTTTATACATCATGGCGACCAGGAGGTTTCCGGGAAAAAGCTGGCCGTCGTGAGTATGTCCGCAGAGGTGGGCATCGGCTCCGGCGGCTGCCAGCTCCTCGATCTGACGGGGCTGATGCTCCAGGACAAAGATGGGCTTGGACTGATCCAGACTGCTTAAAAGCTCTTCCGGCGAAAGACGGCCGTCCTCAACCTTACGGGCGCGGCTTTTATCACGGCGGCCTACAAGATAGAAGGAATCGTTAATGCAGACCGTCTTATCGTTGAGCAGCGTGATCCCGGCGTTTTCCAGAAGATCCTTCATGCGGGTATCATCGGACAGTTTTTCTTTTTTATCGAAGGCAAAGCCCACAAGAATGTTTTCGCTGACATCGTGATTACCCCAGCAGGCGTATGTTCCGTATTTACTTTTCAGGCTCTTTAAGGCAGCAGTGATGGCCTCCGGATCGTCCAGGGCATCATAATCGTTGTCGAAGATGTCGCCGGCAATACAGATGAGATCCGGCTCCAGGGTATTGATCCGCTGTACCATTTTTTCAATATAGGTATGGTCGATGCTGTAGCCCATGTGCAGATCTGCAATCAGGGCGATCTTCAGATCCTGGTCAGTGCAGGCTTTCTGAACCGTGATATCGTATTCCTTTACCTTTAAGGTACGCGCATGGACGATCCCGTAGATGCTCACCAGAAGGATGGCAGAAACTACGGCGGCACCGCCCAGGATAAAGGTTTTCCTAGAGTGGAGCCTTTTCTTATCGACCTTTGTGAAATGATGGAGGATCAGGCGGATCAGATCGCCGGTGACGACGAAGAAGATGATATAAAGAAGCGTTCCCAGCCAGTAGTTGCTCAGATGCTTGAAAAACCACTTCAGATGGGGCTGGCGCATGAAAAACGCGATGATGGACGAACAGGATATGATGAGGAACAGGATACAGTAGGGAATCGTGAACCAGTTCCGTTTAAAGAAGTCGGAACAGGAACCCAGCCAGCGCAGGTTCCAGCGCAGCAGATAAAAGATCACGAGAAGATACAGGGGGGATAAGATTACGGCAACCATGAAATGGCTCCTTTCTGCTTTTGATGGCTAAAAATTTCAGACACCGGAAAACCGGTAAACTGTCATTTATTATAACACGGGGAGAAAAGTCCTGTACAGGAGTTTCCTTAAGATTTTCTGTTTATTCGAGGAGGATTCGCGGAAGATTGACGTCTGCACCGCTTCAGGGGTTGCGGCAGAGGCGGCGAGCAGGTACAATAGGAGGCAGAACAGGAGGAGCAGGAGATGAGGGTATTATTTGTGGAGGACGATCCCAGCATCGCCATGGGACTGGAATATTCGCTGACACAGGAGGGCTACGACATCTGCGTGTGCCGCCAGGTATCGGAAGCGCTGGAAGCACTGGACCGGGAGACGTTTGATCTCTGTCTTCTGGATGTGACACTTCCGGACGGGACCGGCTATGAAATCTGCCGAAAGGCAAAAAAACGGGAGGAGACGGCGGTCATCTTTCTGACGGCCTGCGATGATGAGGGAAATGTGGTCATGGGGCTGGATATGGGGGCGGACGATTATATCACAAAGCCTTTTCGTATCCGGGAGCTTCTGTCCCGCATGAAGTCAGTGCTGCGGCGGTACAAAAAGACCGAGAACGGCGTTCAGAACCTGCAGTTCGGCCCCATTACCATTTCGCCGCTCCAGGCGAAGGTCTATAAAAACGGGGAGGAGCTTATGCTGACTGCCATGGAATACCGGCTGCTTCTGACGCTGGCCCAGGCGGAGGGAAAGGTGCTCACCAGAAATCAGCTTCTGGAATCACTCTGGGATGTGGGCGGCGATTATGTCAATGACAATACGCTGACGGTTTATATCAAGCGTCTGCGGGGAAAGCTGGGAGAGGAGGAGCTGATCCATACCGTCCGCGGCATGGGATATCGGCTGGGTGTATAGAAATGTTTCGGAATCATGAAGTGAAACAGGGGTTTGTTTTTCTTTTTACAGCGGGGATCCTTTTCGCGGTGCTGACTGCATGGTTTCCCGGGCTGGCCCTTTTCTGGATTATCGGACTTTTTGCGGCAGCGGCAGGGAGCTATCTGGCGGTCAATCATCTTCGGTACCGGAAGATCTCGGAGCTGTCCATGTATTTGAAGCGGGTCCTCGGCGGAGAAATGAATCTTCATGTTCCCGACAACGCAGAGGGAGAATTAAGTCTTTTACGGAATGACATTTACAAGCTGGTAACGACGCTGGAGACTCAGGCAGAGCTTCTGCGGGCGGACCGGGCCTATCTGGCAGATTCACTGTCCAATATTTCCCATCAGTTAAAGACTCCCATGACGTCCATGCTGGTCATCACGGATATTTTAAGGGAGGATCTTCCGGAGGAGAAGCGGGAGGATTTCATGAAGACGCTCCGCTCTCAGCTGAAACGGATGGAATGGCTGCTCAGTGCGCTGTTGAAGATTTCACGGCTGGATGCCGGGACAGTACAGTTTAAGCAGGAAACGGTGGAGGTAAAGACGCTGGTGGATCATGCGGCGGAGCATCTGCTGATTCCAATGGAATTAAAGGAGCAGACGTTTTCGGCAGAGATCCCGAAGGGGCTTACATTGACCTGCGATCTTTCCTGGACGGCGGAGGCAGTTGCCAATATTTTGAAAAACTGTATGGAGCATACGCCGGAGCAGGGCCGGATCACCGTTCGGGGCGAGGAGCATGGGCTGTATGTGCAGCTTGTGATCGAGGATACCGGAGAAGGAATCCTGCCAGAGGAGCTCCCCCATATTTTTGAGCGGTTTTATAAGGGCAGGAATGCCGGAAAGGACAGTGTCGGAATCGGCCTGGCTATGGCGAAGGACATCATCGGCGGGCAGAACGGCAAGCTGGAGGTGGAGAGTACGCCGGGAGTGGGAACCAGATTTGTAATCCGGTTGTATCGGAAAGTGATCTAGGGAGAAAGAAAGTCTGCAGCTGAAAAAACGGACTTGAATCAAAGCAAAAATGGAAGCTGTTTGGAAATCCCGATTTCCGGCAATACTATGGCAAAGCAGAAAGAAAGGAAGAATTTCAATGAAAGCATTTGTCATAGGACTCAGTATCATGATGGCAGCCGCAGGCAGCAGAGGAAACGCCGGAAGCGGAACCTGTGCGGCAGGAGCGGGAATATATGCGGCCGGGTTTGATGCAGGAAGGCTGGCCGGATTTGTGCCGGCGGGAAGGGACGGCGTGACTCAGGTGGGAGAACCGGACTGGGAGACGAACGAGGAGACAGAGTCCCATGCCGATGGAGAAAACACGGTTCCGAACGGGACGGTTGAAGAGACAGCAGGGAACGGAAATCCGGAGACAGCGCCGGGCAGCGAAGCCGCAGAAAATCAGGCGGCGGAAACCGTTTATGAGGAAAACAGTGCAGATCTCGAAACGGATCAGAAGGAAGCGGGAGCGGAGGAACAGGCCGAGGAGGTTTCCGGAAACGGACGCTGGGTGAGCCTGGGCGATGACTGGGTGATCACTTATTATTGTCCGCTGGAGTGCTGCAACGACCAGTGGGCATGGCAGACCAGCACAGAGGAGCCCATGCAGCTTCATCATACCATAGCGGTGGATCCGTCGGTGATCCCTTATTATACTCATGTGCGGATCGGCGGTCTGGACTACGAGTATGTGGCGGAGGACTGCGGCGGCGGAATCAAGGGAAAACGGATCGATGTTCTGGTGGAGAACTGTGATCTGGCCAATGAGCTTGGGGTAGACCGGAATATTGAGGTCTGGGTGGAAAATCCGTAATCGGATCAGAAAGGAAAGCTCCGGATATGATACCGGGGCTTTTCGTCATAAGGTGGAAGTAAAAAAACTTTGAATTTCAATATAAGTTGACAAACGGGATAAATGACCTTACAATGGGAAGGGATTTTTTGCCATAAGAAACGGAGGAGAAGAAGATGAGAGAATATATAATCGCAACCGACAGCACAGCAGATCTTCCCGCAGAGGAATTTGAACGCCTGGGGATCGAAGTGGTGCCTATGGAGTTTCTTGTGGACGAAACACCTTATAAGCATTATGCGGACGCAAGAGAGATGAGTCTCGATGTGTTTTATGAAAAGATCAAGGCAGGAGCAAAGGTCGGCACGACTCAGATCAACGGCTATACCTATGAGACGGCCTTTACGCCGATCCTGGAGCAGGGAAAGGATATTTTATACCTGTGCTTTTCCTCCGGCTTAAGCGGAACCTATCAGGCATCGGTACTGGCCACGGAGGAGCTTTCCGGGAAATATCCGGAGCGGAAGATCGTTACCATCGATACCAGATGTGCTTCGGTGGGTGAGGGGCTTCTGGTATATCTGGCCGGTTTAAAGAAGAAGGAAGGACTGTCCATGGACGAGCTGGAGGCCTGGGTTTATGAAAACCGCCTGAAGGTGCGCCACTGGTTTGTGGTGGACGATCTGGATCATCTGCGCCAGGGAGGACGGATTTCAGCCGCACAGGCGATTCTGGGTACGGCGCTGGGCGTAAAGCCGCTGTTAAGCGTGGACGCAGAGGGCAAGCTTGTCAATACGGCCAAGCTGCGCGGCGCCAAAAAGATCCTGGAAACCTTCTGCACAAAGATCGGCACCGAGGGAGCAGACAGCGCTTCCCAGACGGTTGTGATCGGTCATGCCGCAAACCTGGAGCTGGCAAAGAAGCTGGAGGCCGTGCTTCTGGAGCGGGGGCTTATAAAGACGGCTCTGATCGCGGATATCGGCCCGATCATCGGAAGCCATGTGGGCGCAGGCATGTGCGCACTGGTCTATATGAGTGACCGGGATCTGGAGCAGTAGAGGAGAGACAGATATGAAGGAATACGAGGTTGTGTGGGAGATTTTTAATGAATGTGCCAACAATCAGATGAGAGATGTTTTTTTTGAAGAGATCGAAACGGATGATCCGGAAGCATATGTGCGACGTAAAATGGAAGGAAAGCAGGTGTCCTGGGAGAAAGAGGAGCTTGCGGACGGAAGCATCGTATTTCATGTAGATGCGGCAGGGATCGCAGAGCGGTTTACGTTTACGGAGATATAAAAGTATTTAGAGCGGCGGGTTCCCCATATAATTTTGCTGCTCTCATTTTTTCCGGCAGATACAGAAAGCACACGCTGTATCATTTTTCAATGATTTCGACGGACAGTAATACACTGGTTTATTATGGTCCTTTGAAATGGTATAATGAACCGCTTCTTGCGGATGTAACGGTTTGTGACATATAAAACAGCGATAGATACAGGACAATATGATCCATTTCCAGGCATCTTTCTGATCAGAAAGATAAAGTTGAAGATAATGTTCCAGTATATTTTTGAGTGCAGTAATCTTTTCCTCCGAAATTTCCTCCTGTGCCGGTGCCTGGTCCTGCAGCATTTCCATAATTACAGATCTGTTAAAGCTGTTAATATGCGGAAGCGTATGATCAGACAGTTTGAGGATTTCATCTTCAGAAATTGTCTTTTGCAATGACTGTAAAAGTATATTGCTTCTCATGAGTTTTTCCTTTCAGCAATCAAAAAATTTTCCCTGCGTGATGGTTGTATTTGGTGGAATAACCAAAAACTGTTCATCCCATTTTCCGGATACCAGCTTTTCCAGAAGAATGTTACTTCCTGGTACAAAATCAAGCTCTGCATGAATTCTGTCTGCATCGGCTTGTGCACGCTCTACATAGTTTGGGTCATAGCAATCGTAAAGTCCATTGTCAATGATATCCAGATGGTAATAGTGCTCAAAATACATATCGAAAACAATATCAGCCATTTCTTTATCATATTCTTTTAAAAGACTCTCATAAACTGCCTGGACAGAAAAACCGGCTTCTCCGTTTCCGAACAGATACATATGTCCTGCTTCTTTCAAATCCGGGGCATATTGTTCGGGGGTGGTCAATGCAAGTGCAACACAGTCTGCAACGCGAGGGATTACAAGCAGTTTGGAACAGTGTACATCCTGCCAGGCTCCGCCGCAAAAACCCATAGCTGCAAGAACCGTATCTACGTCTGGAGGCAGACCGGTAAG